>NZ_JAKUEU010000006.1:0-136569 GCF_022663075.1 Bacillus cereus group sp. BfR-BA-01441 | reverse complement strand
TGGGCCTGTTGTGACGGCAGCTGTCGTTCTTCCTGAGGATTTTTATATTCCAGGGTTAAATGACTCGAAAAAGTTGAGTGAAGCGAAACGTGAGCGTTTTTATGATGAAATAAAAGTACAAGCAATTGCAATTGGAGTAGGAATTGTATCACCGCAAGTTATTGATGACATTAATATTTACCAAGCAACGAAACAAGCGATGTTAGATGCAGTTGCAAATTTATCTTGTACACCTCAACATTTATTAATTGATGCGATGAAGCTTCCTACACCAATTCCGCAAACATCAATTATTAAAGGTGATGCGAAAAGTGTTTCGATTTCAGCAGCATCCATTATAGCAAAAGTAACGAGAGATCGTATGATGAAAGAACTGGGAGAGAAGTATCCTGAATATGGATTTGAGCAACATATGGGATATGGCACAAAGCAACATTTAGAGGCAATTGAAGTGCATGGAGTACTAGATGAACACCGCAAGTCATTCGCACCAATTAAAGATATGATTCAAAAATAAGCTGTAAATATACAGCTTATTTTTTTATTTTGGCATATAAACATTACTATTTTCGAAAAAGAATAAAGCGATTTCAGTTTTCTGACACTTTATTGTAGACAGCGTGCCAATCATCTTATACAATGGCAATGTAATGTTTTTTAAACATTAAAAAACTTTTCGAGTAAAACAGGAAAACAGGGGAGGATGGGACCATGAATATCCATGAGTACCAAGGTAAGGCAGTCCTTAGAAGCTATGGGGTTAGCGTTCCGAACGGGAAGGTTGCGTTTACAGTAGAAGAAGCTGTAGAAGCAGCGAAAGAATTAGGAACAGATGTATGTGTAGTGAAAGCACAAATTCACGCTGGTGGACGCGGCAAAGCTGGCGGAGTAAAAGTTGCGAAAAATTTAGATGAAGTTCGTACATATGCAGAAAGCATTTTAGGAACTACACTTGTGACACATCAAACAGGTCCTGAAGGTAAGGAAGTAAAACGCTTACTTATCGAAGAAGGTTGCGATATTAAAAAAGAATATTATGTAGGTCTAGTTTTAGATCGTGCAACTTCTCAAGTTGTTTTAATGGCGTCTGAAGAAGGCGGAACAGAAATTGAAGAAGTAGCAGAAAAAACACCTGAAAAAATCTTTAAAGAATATATTGATCCAGCAGTAGGCTTGCAAGGTTTCCAAGCGCGCCGAATTGCATTTAACATCAATATTCCAAAAGAGCTTGTAGGACAAGCTGTGAAGTTTATGATGGGCTTATATCGTGCGTTTATCGAAAAAGATTGCTCTATCGCTGAGATTAACCCACTTGTTACAACAGGCGAAGGTAAAGTTATGGCATTAGATGCAAAATTAAACTTTGATTCTAATGCGTTATATCGCCATAAAGACATTTTAGAGCTTCGTGATCTTGATGAAGAGGATTCAAAAGAAATTGAAGCTTCAAAATACGACTTAAACTACATTCCTTTAGATGGAAATATCGGTTGTATGGTTAATGGTGCAGGTTTAGCGATGGCTACAATGGATATCATTAAACATTACCACGGTGACCCAGCTAACTTCTTAGATGTTGGTGGCGGTGCAACTGCAGAAAAAGTTACAGAAGCATTCAAAATTATCCTTTCTGACAAAAATGTAAAAGGTATCTTCGTTAACATTTTTGGTGGCATTATGAAGTGTGATGTTATTGCAGAAGGTGTTATTGAAGCAACGAAACAAGTAGGTCTTGAGTTACCTTTAGTTGTACGTCTTGAAGGCACAAACGTAGAACTAGGTAAGAAAATTTTAAATGAGTCTGGCTTAAATATTGTTGCAGCAGAATCTATGGCAGACGGTGCACAAAAAATTGTTTCACTAGTGGGCTAATAGAAAGCGGGGGAGAAAAATGAGCGTATTAGTTAATAAAGATACAAAAGTTATTGTTCAAGGTATTACAGGTTCTCAAGGTTTATTCCATACAAAACAAATGATTGAATACGGTACGAAAATTGTCGGTGGTGTAACACCAGGTAAGGGCGGCACTGATATTGAAGGTGTACCAGTATTTGATACAGTAGAAGATGCAGTGAAAGCAACAGGCGCAAACGCTTCAGTTGTATACGTTCCACCCGCTTTTGCGGCAGATGCAATTATGGAAGCTGTTGATGCAGAAATTGATTTAGTAGTATGTATTACTGAAGGGATTCCTGTATTAGATATGGTAAACGTAAAGAGATATATGGCGGGTAAACATACACGTTTACTTGGACCAAACTGCCCAGGTGTAATCACACCAGATGAATGTAAGATTGGTATTATGCCAGGATATATTCATAAAAAAGGTCATGTTGGTATCGTATCTCGCTCTGGTACATTAACTTATGAAGCTGTACATCAGTTAACACAAGAAGGTATTGGCCAATCTACTGCTGTAGGTATCGGCGGAGACCCTGTTAACGGTACAGACTTTATTGATGCGTTAAAAGCATTTAATGAAGATGAAGAAACACATGCTGTAATTATGATTGGTGAAATCGGCGGTACAGCAGAAGAAGAGGCAGCTGAATGGGTAAAAGCTAATATGACAAAACCTGTCGTAGGCTTCATTGGTGGTCAAACAGCGCCTGCTGGCAAACGTATGGGCCATGCTGGTGCAATCATTTCTGGCGGTAAAGGAACTGCTGCTGAAAAGATTAAAACAATGGAAGCTTGTGGCATTAAAGTAGCTGAAACTCCAGCAGTTATGGGAGAAACGCTAATCTCTGTTTTAAAAGAAAAAGGTTTATTTGAGACTTGTAAAAACTATTAATCTGTTGAAAGACACCTTCTTACTTGAGGGTGTCTTTTTACACTTTTTTCTGTTTACATAATAAAAATTATGGGTAAGGAGAATCAAGATGAAAAGAGAGAGATTATTACATGTTCATTACTTGCTAGCAGATTATTGGAAAGCGATGGAGAGGCTACTATATGTCGATCCAGAATTAAAGAACATATATAATTTTAACGAAAAACAAATGGAACACTACACTGGAATATCCTCGAAAAAATCTTCAGAACTAGTAAAATTTCTTCAAAATTCAAATCTTCCGCAATATATATCTTATTTAGAGAGAAATCGTATTTTTTATATAACGATATGGGATGAAGATTATCCGCAATTATTACGTGAAATACAAGACCCTCCCTTCGTTTTATATGGAAAAGGAGAGAAAGATTTCCTGAATAAAGTAAATAAATTAGCAGTTGTTGGAACGAGAGAACCATCATTATATGGTTATGAGAGTTTGAAGTTTATTTTACACCCTTTATTAGAAAGAGAGTGGCTTATTGTCAGTGGGTTTGCAAAAGGGATAGATACAATGTCTCATGAGATTACAGTAAGGCATCATTGCCCGACTATTGCGATATTAGGGCATGGATTGTCTTTTATGTATCCGAAAGAAAATAGACATTTATATGAAATGTGGAAGGAATATATATTGTTATTGACAGAGTATCCGCCGCACTATGCACCGAAAAAATGGTATTTTCCAAAAAGGAACCGGATTATTAGTGGTATAAGTAAAGGTGTTTTAGTTGTAGAAGCGAAATCGAGAAGTGGAACACTTATTACTGCAGACCTTGCGTTAGAGCAAAATAGAGAGGTGTTTGCGCTTCCTGGACCTATATTTGTAGAGGGGGCATCGGGAACGAATCATCTTATTCAGCAAGGAGCAAAACTAGTAAGAAATGCAGAAGATATCTTGGAAGAGATTTTAAATTAACCTTATATTTTTATGTTTTTATTAAACAATTATTGACAAATGGTAGATTGGCACTGTATGGTATATTCATTCTTGATTGACAAAAACAAGAGAAATCAATAAGATTAATGAAGACTTGAATCCACCTCTTAAGGAGGCACTAGCATGTCAGATTACCTCGTAATCGTGGAGTCGCCTTCTAAGGCGAAGACCATTGAGAAATATTTAGGGAAAAAATACAAAGTTGTCGCGTCTATGGGACATGTTCGCGATTTGCCAAAAAGTCAAATGGGGATAGAAGTAAAGAACAACTTCACCCCGAAGTATATTACCATTCGTGGTAAAGGTCCCGTCTTAAAAGATTTAAAATCAGCGGCGAAAAAAGCAAAGAAAGTCTATCTCGCGGCCGATCCAGACCGTGAAGGGGAAGCGATTGCTTGGCATTTAGCGAATACGTTAAATGTGGACGTTGAATCAGATTGTCGGGTTGTGTTTAATGAGATTACGAAAGATGCAATCAAAGAATCATTTAAACATCCTCGTGCAATTAATATGGATTTAGTGGATGCACAACAAGCAAGACGTATACTTGATCGTCTTGTTGGTTACAATATTAGTCCTTTATTATGGAAGAAAGTAAAAAAAGGATTAAGTGCAGGACGTGTACAATCTGTAGCAGTTCGTTTAATCATCGAGCGTGAAAGGGAAATTCAAAACTTTGAACCTGAAGAATTCTGGACAATTAAAACAGAATTTGTAAAAGGAAAAGACACATTTGAAGCAAGCTTTTACGGTGTAGATGGTGAAAAAGTTCAATTAACAAATGAAACGCAAGTGAATGAAATAATTGAACAGATGAAAGACAATGCGTTTTCAGTTGAAAATGTAACGCGCAAAGAGCGAAAACGTAATCCTGCATTACCGTTTACAACATCTTCCTTGCAACAAGAAGCAGCACGTAAGTTAAACATGCGAGCAAAGAAAACAATGATGCTTGCACAGCAATTGTATGAAGGGATAGATCTTGGAAAACAAGGAACTGTAGGTCTTATTACGTATATGAGAACTGACTCAACACGTATCTCAGAAACAGCTCAAACAGAGGCTCGTACCTACATCACTGAAGCGTATGGTACGGAATACATAGGAACAGAAAAGAAGAAAGAAACGAAAAAGTCAAATGCACAAGATGCGCATGAGGCAATTCGTCCTACTTCGGTAATGAGAAAGCCAGAGGAACTAAAAAGTTTCTTAGGTCGTGATCAACTTCGATTATATAAATTGATTTGGGAGCGATTTGTTGCAAGTCAAATGGCGTCTGCTATAATGGATACTGTGACAGCGAGACTCATTAATAACAATGTTCAGTTCCGTGCAAGTGGATCGGTTGTAAAGTTCCCAGGATTTATGAAAGTGTATGTAGAGTCAAAAGATGATGGTGCTGAAGAAAAGGATAAGATGTTGCCACCTTTAGAAGTAGGGGAAACTGTATTTTCAAAGGATTTAGAACCAAAGCAACATTTTACACAACCTCCTCCGCGCTATACAGAGGCTCGCCTAGTAAGAACACTTGAAGAACTTGGAATTGGAAGACCGTCAACATATGTACCTACACTTGAAACAATTCAAAAGCGTGGGTATGTAGGCTTGGATAATAAACGCTTCGTTCCGACTGAACTTGGTGAAATAGTAATTGAACTTATTTTAGAGTTTTTCCCAGAAATTATTAACATTGAATTTACTGCCAATATGGAGCAAAGCCTTGATGAAGTAGAAGAAGGAAATGCGAATTGGGTAAAAATTGTTGATGATTTCTACGTAGGTTTTGAACCGCGTTTAGAAAAAGCGGAAAAAGAAATGCGTGAAGTGGAAATTAAAGATGAACCAGCTGGGGAAGATTGTGAATTATGTAATCACCCAATGGTCTTTAAAATGGGTAAATACGGGAAATTTATGGCTTGCTCGAATTTCCCAGATTGTCGTAATACAAAGCCGATTGTGAAAGAAATCGGTGTTACTTGTCCAAAGTGTGATAAGGGTCAAATTATTGAACGCCGTAGTAATAAAAAGAAACGTCTTTTCTATGGGTGCGGTACGTATCCGGAATGCGACTTTGTATCTTGGGATAAGCCAATTGGTCGTAAGTGTCCGAAGTGCGAAGGCATGCTTGTAGAGAAAAAGTTGAAAAAAGGCGTGCAAGTACAATGTATTTCGTGCGATTATGAAGAAGAACAACAAATGTGAGCGTAACTGCTCACATTTTTTTCGGGAAGAAAAGGAAAGGTGATATAAATGACAACACAAGTAGTAAACGTCATTGGCGCAGGTCTTGCAGGAAGTGAAGCAGCTTACCAAATTGCAAAACGTGGTGTCCAAGTTAGATTATATGAAATGAGACCGGTAAGGCAAACGCCAGCTCATCACACAGATAAATTCGCTGAATTAGTATGTAGTAACTCACTTCGTGCAAACACTTTAACAAATGCAGTTGGAGTTATTAAAGAGGAAATGCGCTTAATGGATTCTGTAATTATTCGTGCGGCGGATGAGTGCTCTGTACCAGCTGGAGGTGCTTTAGCTGTAGATCGTCATGAGTTTGCAGCTAAAGTAACAGAATACGTAAAGAACCATCCAAATGTAACTGTAATGAATGAAGAAATTACAGATATTCCAGAGGGACCGACAATTATTGCTACAGGTCCATTAACATCTCCTGATCTTTCTGCAAAATTGAAAGAATTAACAGGAGAAGATTATTTCTACTTCTATGATGCTGCAGCCCCAATCGTAGAAAAAGACAGCATTGACATGAATAAAGTGTATTTAAAATCGCGTTATGACAAAGGTGAAGCTGCATATTTAAATTGCCCAATGACAGAAGAAGAGTTTGATCGTTTTTATGAGGCTCTAATTGCTGCTGAGACAGTGCCTTTAAAAGAGTTTGAAAAAGAAATTTTCTTTGAAGGTTGTATGCCAGTAGAAGTTATGGCAAGTAGAGGGAGACAGACGTTAGTATTTGGACCTATGAAACCTGTTGGATTGGAAGATCCCAAAACAGGGAAAACGCCATATGCTGTTGTTCAGTTACGTCAAGATGATGCAGCGGGAACTTTATACAATATCGTAGGTTTCCAAACTCATTTAAAGTGGGGACCGCAAAAAGAAGTGCTACAGTTAATTCCGGGATTGGAAAATGCAGAGATTGTACGTTATGGTGTAATGCATCGTAATACGTTTATTAATTCACCTAATTTGCTTCGTCCAACATATCAATATAAACAACGTGATGATTTATTCTTCGCTGGTCAAATGACTGGAGTAGAGGGATATGTTGAATCAGCAGCATCAGGATTATTAGCAGGAATTAATGCTGCGCGTCTTGTGCAAGGTGAAGAGCCAGTTGTATTACCGCCAGTAACTGCGATGGGTAGCATGGCAAATTACATTACGGCAACGAACGCTAAAAACTTCCAGCCGATGAATGCGAACTTCGGTCTATTTGCACCGTTAGAGAAGAAGATTAAAAAGAAAGTAGAACGAAATGAAGCGTACGCAGCACGCGCTTTAGAAACGATTCGAAATTTTGTAAATATTTAGTTAAATTTCTTGCAAAGGCTACTAAGTTGTGATACGATTTAGTAGCCTTTATTGAGGTGAGTTGTGTGAATGTGAAGAAATTGTTACAATTATTCGTTGGATATTTACAAATTGAAAGAAATTATTCAAAATATACAATTGCAAGTTATCAAAATGATTTAGAACATTTTGTGCAATTTATGGAACGAGAAGGCATATCCTCTTTTTTAGACGTTACATACGCGGATGTTCGTTTGTACTTAACGACGTTGCACGATGAAAAGTTAGCCCGTAAATCTGTCGCAAGAAAAGTATCAAGCTTACGAAGTTTATATCGTTTTTTGATGCGTGAAGGTTATCGAAAGGATAATCCGTTTGCACTTGCGTCACTCCCCAAAAAAGAATTGTCAATCCCAAAGTTTTTATATGCTGAAGAGTTAGAGGAATTATTTGAAGTTTCTGACACGGAAACGCCATTAGGTCAAAGGAATCAAGCTTTATTAGAGTTGATGTATGCGACTGGGATCCGTGTGAGTGAATGTGTCAATTTACAACTTACCGATATTGACTTTGCGGTGGGAACAATTTTAGTAATGGGAAAAGGAAAAAAACAAAGGTATATTCCGTTCGGAAGCTATGCGCAAGATTCTTTAATTACTTATATAGAGAATGGGAGAAAACAGTTAGTTAATAAGACTGACGAAGATTCTCATATGGTATTTTTAAATGCGAAAGGTACACCGCTAACAAGTCGTGGGGTTCGTTATGTTTTAAATGAACTCATTAAAAAGGCTTCGCTGACAATGCGGATAAGTCCCCATATGTTAAGGCATACATTTGCTACACATATGCTAGATGAAGGGGCGGATTTACGTACTGTACAGGAGCTATTAGGCCATGAAAATTTGTCGACGACACAAATTTATACGCATGTCTCTAAAGAAAGATTGCGTTCTGTTTACATGAAGCATCACCCGCGGGCATAAATTGCTTTAAAAGCTATAAAAACAAATAAAGGAGTTTTTTCTATGGGAAATTTCCACGCTACAACGATATTTGCAGTTCATCATAATGGAGAATGTGCAATGGCTGGAGATGGCCAAGTGACAATGGGAAATGCTGTTGTAATGAAACATACAGCTCGTAAAGTTCGTAAACTTTTCCAAGGTAAAGTTTTAGCTGGTTTCGCAGGATCAGTTGCTGACGCATTTACTCTTTTTGAAATGTTTGAAGGGAAATTAGAAGAGTATAATGGCAACTTGCAGCGTGCTGCTGTTGAAATGGCAAAACAATGGCGTGGCGATAAAATGTTACGTCAGCTAGAAGCGATGCTCATTGTCATGGATAAAACAACTATGCTCCTTGTTTCAGGTACAGGAGAAGTGATTGAACCGGATGATGGTATTTTAGCAATTGGATCTGGTGGGAATTATGCACTTTCTGCAGGTCGTGCTTTAAAGCAATATGCAAGTGAACACTTAACAGCGAAGCAAATTGCGAAAGCGAGTTTAGAGATTGCTGGCGATATTTGTGTTTATACGAATCACAACATAATTGTTGAAGAATTGTAGAATCGTAAGGGAGGCATTTTATATGCATTTACATTTTACTCCGCGCCAAATTGTGGAAAAATTAGATCAATACATCATCGGTCAAAAAGACGCAAAGAAAGCGGTTGCTGTAGCGTTGAGAAATCGATATCGCCGCAGTAAATTAGCTGAAAATTTACGTGACGAAATTGCGCCTAAAAATATTTTAATGATTGGACCGACAGGTGTTGGGAAAACAGAGGTAGCACGACGAATGGCGAAACTCGTTGGAGCACCTTTTATTAAGGTTGAGGCTACAAAATTCACAGAAGTTGGATATGTGGGTAGAGATGTAGAGTCGATGGTACGTGACTTGGTGGAAACATCGGTTCGTATCGTAAAAGAAGAAATGGTAGTGAAAGTTCAAGATAAAGCAGAAGAGCAAGCGAATCAACGTCTTGTTGAAATTTTAGTGCCGAGTCCGGAGAAGCAATCTGGATTCAAAAATCCATTAGAGATGCTTTTTGGAGGCGCTCAAAATTCGAATCAAACGTCTGATACACAAGAAGATGTTGAAATCGAAAAGAAACGTCAAGATGTGGAGAGAAAGCTTGCTGCAGGGCTTCTTGAAGAAGAAATTGTATCGATTGAAGTGACTGAACAACAGTCTTCCATGTTTGATATGTTACAAGGAACTGGCATGGAACAAATGGGAATGAATTTCCAAGATGCGCTAGGAAGTTTTATGCCGAAAAAAACGAAAAAACGTAAACTTTCTGTAAAAGAAGCAAGAAAACTCTTGACAAATGAAGAGGCACAGCGCTTAATTGATATGGATGAAGTTACACAAGAGGCTGTTTATCGTGCTGAACAGCTCGGGATTATTTTTATCGATGAAATTGACAAAATTGCTGGTAAGCAGTCGAATAGCGTAGATGTATCACGTGAAGGTGTGCAACGTGACATTCTGCCAATTGTAGAAGGGTCGAATGTTGCGACAAAATACGGATCAGTAAAAACGGATTATATTTTATTCGTTGCAGCTGGAGCGTTCCATATGTCTAAACCGTCGGATTTAATTCCGGAATTGCAAGGGAGATTTCCGATTCGAGTAGAATTAACAAAATTATCGACAGACGATTTTGTTAAAATATTAATCGAGCCTGACAATGCGTTAATTAAACAATATATGGCATTATTAGCGACTGAAGGTATAGAAATTGAATTTTCAGACGAAGCTATTCGTAAGATTGCTGAGATTGCTTATCAAGTTAATCAGGATACAGATAATATTGGAGCAAGAAGACTTCATACGATTATGGAGAAGCTCCTTGAAGATTTATCGTTTGAAGCATCTGAAATTACGTTAGAGAAAATAGCGATAACACCTCAATACGTTGAGGAGAAATTAGCAACAATTGCTAAAAATAAAGATGTGAGCCAGTTTATTTTGTAATAGTGTCATCAGGTGACTCGCCCTAGTTTCCAAGTGATGAAAAAATATGTGAGTAACATGTAGGAGGAACTTTTGAAATGGAATTATTAGCAAAAACGAGAAAATTAAATGCGTTATTACAGAGCGCAGCAGGGAAGCCTGTAAACTTTAGAGAAATGTCTGACACAATGTGTGAAGTAATCGAAGCAAACGTATTCGTAGTTAGCCGTCGTGGTAAATTACTAGGTTATGCAATTCACCAACAAATCGAAAACGAACGCATGAAGCAAATGCTTGCAGAACGTCAATTCCCAGAAGAATATACACAAAGCTTATTCAACATTACAGAAACATCTTCAAACTTAGATGTGAACAGTGCTTACACAGCATTCCCAGTAGAAAACAGAGAATTATTCGGTCAAGGTTTAACTACAATCGTACCAATCGTTGGTGGCGGTGAGCGTCTAGGTACATTAGTATTAGCTCGTCTTGGTCAAGAGTTCTTAGATGATGATTTAATCCTTGCTGAGTACAGCTCAACTGTTGTAGGTATGGAAATCTTACGTGAAAAAGCAGAAGAAATCGAAGAGGAAGCGCGTAGTAAAGCTGTTGTTCAAATGGCAATCAGCTCATTATCTTACAGTGAGTTAGAAGCAATTGAGCATATCTTCGAAGAATTAAATGGAACAGAAGGTTTACTTGTTGCAAGTAAAATTGCTGATCGCGTAGGAATTACTCGCTCTGTAATCGTAAATGCACTACGTAAATTAGAAAGTGCTGGTGTTATTGAGTCTCGCTCTTTAGGTATGAAAGGAACATACATTAAAGTACTAAACGACAAGTTTCTACAAGAACTTGCTAAATTAAAAACAAACTAATTTATAAAAAACTCTCCTCAATTGAGGAGAGTTTTTTTGTGCAATGGATAGAAGATGCTTGTGAAAAGTGTCATAAGCGTGTTTTCTGGGAAAACTATTAATTGTATTTACTTTTTTGCTTAAAAGAAAAGAAGGTTGGTAATACTAGAATTCGAGTATGAACAAAGAAAGTTTTACATTGTTCGCATTTTCGACTTGATTGTAATATTTCAGTATGATATAGTAAGCAGTGGTGTCAGTACAAAGTACACACGTTTACTGATTTAAGTGTTGGTGCTACGTTTGTAGTTTCGCTTAGAGATGAAGTAAACGGAGGATATCAAAAACCATTTAGGAGGAACTATATTATGTCAGTAATTTCTATGAAGCAATTGCTTGAAGCTGGTGTTCATTTCGGACATCAAACTCGTCGTTGGAACCCAAAAATGAAGCGTTACATTTTCACAGAGCGTAACGGTATCTACATCATCGACTTACAAAAAACTGTGAAAAAAGTTGAGGAAGCTTACAGAACGATGCGCGACATCGCTGCTGAAGGCGGAGACATCTTATTCGTAGGTACTAAAAAACAAGCACAAGAAGCTATTAAAGAAGAAGCAACTCGTGCTGGTATGTACTTCGTTAACCAACGTTGGTTAGGTGGAACTTTAACAAACTTCCAAACAATCCAAAAGCGTATCAAGCGTCTTAAAGACATCGAAAGAATGCAAGAAGATGGTACTTTCGAAGTACTTCCTAAGAAAGAAGTTGTTCAACTTAAAAAAGAGTTAGAGCGTCTTGAGAAATTCTTAGGCGGTATTAAAGATATGAAAGGTCTTCCAAGTGCATTATTCGTAGTAGACCCTCGTAAAGAGCGTATTGCAGTTGCTGAAGCACGCAAATTACACATTCCAATCATCGGTATCGTTGATACAAACTGTGATCCAGACGAAATCGATCACGTTATCCCAGCAAACGATGATGCAATTCGTGCTGTAAAACTTCTTACATCTAAAATGGCAGACGCGATCCTTGAAGCAAAACAAGGTGAAGAAACTGTTACTGCGTAACAAAGTTGGAAAGGTGATAAGGGGTTCGGCCTTTTATCACCTTTTTTAAGGTATAAACACCTTTATAAAAGGTATAAATACATATTTTAGGAGGATGAAAAGTATGGCAATCACTGCTCAAATGGTAAAAGAATTACGTGAAAAAACTGGCGCAGGTATGATGGACTGCAAAAAAGCTTTAACAGAAACTAACGGCGACATGGAGAAGGCAATTGACTTCTTACGTGAAAAAGGTATTGCGAAAGCTGCTAAAAAAGCAGACCGCATTGCTGCTGAAGGTTTAACTTTCATCGAAACAAACGGTAACGACGCTTTAATCTTAGAATTAAACTCTGAAACTGATTTCGTTGCGAAAAACGAAGGTTTCCAAACACTAATTAAAGAATTAGCTGCTCACTTATTAACTAACAAACCAGCTAACGTTGAAGAAGCTATGGCTCAAACAATGGAAAACGGTAAAAAAGTTGAAGAGCACATCAACGAAGCAATCGCTAAAATTGGTGAAAAACTTACACTTCGTCGTTTCGAAATCGTATCAAAAACTGATGCAGATGCATTCGGCGCTTACCTACACATGGGTGGACGCATTGGTGTATTAACAGTTCTTGAAGGTTCTACTGATGAAGCTGCTGCTAAAGATGTTGCAATGCACATCGCTGCAGTTAACCCTAAATACATCGACCGCGATGCTGTAACAGCTGAAGAAGTTGAGCATGAGCGTCAAGTATTAACACAACAAGCATTAAACGAAGGCAAGCCTGAGAAAATCGTTGCGAAAATGGTTGAAGGCCGTCTAGGCAAATTCTTCGAAGAGATTTGCTTACTTGACCAAGCATTCGTTAAAAACCCTGATATGAAAGTTCGTCAGTTCGTTGAGTCTAAAGGCGGAACATTAAAAGGATTCGTTCGCTACGCTGTTGGTGAAGGTATCGAAAAACGCGAAGACAACTTTGCTGAAGAAGTAATGAACCAAGTAAAAGGTAGTAACTAATACAGATTAGGGAACACATTGTGTTCCCTTTTTTAAAATAAAGATGTAAGCAATTGGAGGTTCATTATGAGTAAACCGAAATATAATCGTGTCGTTTTAAAGCTAAGTGGAGAAGCTTTAGCTGGAGAGCAAGGATTTGGAATTAACCCAACTGTTATTAAGTCAGTTGCGGAACAAGTAAAAGAAATTGCAGAACTTGATGTAGAGGTTGCTGTTGTTGTTGGTGGCGGTAACATTTGGCGTGGGAAAATTGGAAGTGAAATGGGCATGGATCGTGCAGGGGCAGATTACATGGGCATGTTAGCGACAGTTATGAATTCATTAGCTCTTCAAGATAGCTTGGAGAATATCGGAATTCAAACTCGTGTACAAACTTCAATTGAGATGCGTCAAGTTGCAGAACCTTACATTCGTCGTAAAGCAGTTCGTCACTTAGAGAAAAAACGTGTTGTTATCTTTGCAGCAGGTACAGGTAACCCATACTTCTCTACAGATACAACAGCAGCATTACGTGCGGCAGAAATTGAAGCAGATGTAATTTTAATGGCGAAAAACAATGTAGATGGTGTATATAATGCGGATCCATCTATTGATCCAACAGCTACAAAATACGAAACGCTTACTTACTTAGATGTATTAAAAGAAGGTTTAGGTGTAATGGATTCTACAGCTTCTTCTCTATGTATGGATAATGATATTCCACTAATTGTATTCTCAGTTATGGAAAAAGGTAATATTAAACGTGCCGTTTTAGGCGAAAATATCGGAACAGTGGTAAGGGGGAAATAAATATGGGACAACAAGTATTGAAGTCTTCAAATGAAAAAATGGAAAAAGCAGTTGCTGCTTATTCTCGTGAATTAGCAACAGTTCGTGCTGGTCGTGCAAACGCGTCTGTATTAGATAAGGTACAAGTTGATTACTATGGTGCACCAACACCAGTTGTGCAATTAGCGAACATTACAGTTCCAGAAGCGCGTTTACTAGTAATTCAACCTTATGATAAAACTTCTATCGGTGATATTGAAAAAGCAATTTTAAAAGCAGATTTAGGCTTAAACCCTTCTAATGATGGAACTGTAATTCGTATTGCATTCCCTGCACTAACAGAAGAGCGTCGTCGTGATCTTGTAAAAGTTGTGAAAAAATATGCTGAAGAAGCAAAAGTTGCTGTTCGTAACGTACGTCGTGACGGAAATGATGATCTTAAGAAGCTTGAAAAAGCTGGCGAGATTACAGAAGATGATTTAAGAGGATATACTGAAGATATCCAAAAAGAAACAGATAAATATATTGCAAAAGTTGACGAAATCGCAAAAAACAAAGAAAAAGAAATCATGGAAGTGTAATAGCGATAACTTCGCAAATATGACCCTCTTCTTAAGGGGGTCTTTTTACACTTTTAGGCATACGTCTGCTTGCTGGAGGGTATGAATGATGTTTAAAAACTTTCCTTTTTTTAAAGGTAAAAAGGACACATCGTTTGATCATCTCGTTGAAGAAGTGAAAAAAGGATATATCCCAGAACATATTGCCATCATTATGGATGGGAATGGAAGATGGGCAAAGAGGAGAGCAATGCCTCGTATTGCGGGACATCATGAAGGTATGCAAGTTGTAAAGAAAATTACAAAATTTGCAAGTAAACTTAATGTGAAAGTGTTAACTCTCTATGCTTTTTCAACTGAGAACTGGAAAAGACCGAAAAAGGAAGTTGATTATTTAATGAAGCTTCCAGAAGAATTTCTAGGTACATTTTTACCAGAATTGATTGAAGAAAACGTACAAGTCCGAGTAATAGGGCAAAAAGATCGTCTTCCTACGCATACACGCAGAGCGATGGAGAAAGCCATGGAAGATACGAAAGAGAATACGGGATTAATTCTTAATTTCGCGTTAAACTATGGAAGTCGAGATGAAATCGTTTCTGCTGTGCAACATATGATGAAAGATAATGAGGAAGGAAAAATTCGTTCTGAAGAGGTAAGTGAAGAAATGCTTTCCTCCTACTTAATGACGAGTTCTTTACCTGATCCAGAGTTGTTAATCCGAACAAGCGGAGAGCTACGTATTAGTAATTTCATGTTATGGCAAATTGCATATTCGGAGTTTTGGTTTACAGACGTGTATTGGCCAGACTTCAAAGAAGAACATTTGCTAAATGCGATTACTGACTTTCAACATAGAGGGCGCAGATTCGGAGGCGTGTAGAAAGAGAGGGTTTGATAGTGAAACAGAGAATTATTACTGGAGTGGTTGCTGCCGCGCTATTCATTCCCATCGTAATATACGGTGGCGTGCCTTTTACGGTTTTAGTGTATGCACTTGCTTCTATAGGTTTATATGAATTAATTCGTATGAATAAGCTTACGCTTATTTCAGTACCGACAGTTTTAGCTGCAGTATTATTGTGGATTCTTTTAATTCCAAGTAGTGCATCAGAACTGTTTACATGGATTGGATTAGGTAAATTGGAAATCACATTTGTGATTGTTTTATTACTTTTATCATATACAGTCCTTTCTAAGAATACATTTACTTTTGATAATGCTTCATTTTTACTGATGGCAACGACATATGTGGCAATGGGATTCTTATATTTAAATGAAACGAGAATATTAGGAATTAAATATGTATTTTGCGCATTATTTGTTATATGGGCTACTGATTCAGGCGCATATTTCGTAGGAAAAGCATTGGGCAAGAGAAAATTGTGGCCAGAAATTAGTCCGAATAAAACGATTGAAGGTTCATTAGGCGGTATCGTTTGTGGAATTATTGTGGCACTTGTTTACAACGTGTTCTTCCCAGTCGAATCGAATGTAGTAATTTTAATTGTGCTGACAATTATCATTTCTATTTTTGGACAAATTGGTGATTTAGTACAATCTGCTTTTAAACGTCATTATGGCGTAAAGGATTCAGGTACAATTTTACCTGGGCATGGTGGTATATTAGACCGAACAGATAGTTGGTTATTCGTTTTACCAATTCTCTACTTCTTATTACAATACAATTAATAAATGAACGAGGGGTTGGAGTCATGAAAAACATTAGTTTATTAGGTGCAAGCGGATCAATTGGTACACAAACTTTAGATGTATTACGCTCGCACCCAGACCAATTCCGTCTCGTTGCTTTTTCTGTAGGGAAAAATATTGACTACGCAGTAAAGGTAATTCAAGAATTTTCTCCGCAAATCGTCTCTGTGCAAAGAGAGGAAGATGTTTTAAAATTACAATCTGTTTCTGGTAATACAAAAATTGTATATGGTAGTGAAGGACTTTTAGAAGTAGCATTACATCCAGATGCGGAGATTGTAGTAAATGCTGTTGTAGGTAGCGTAGGGTTGTTACCAACACTTCGTGCAATTGAGGCGAAAAAAACAATTGGAATTGCAAATAAAGAAACGTTAGTAACTGCAGGACATCTTGTAATGGAAGCAGCACGAAAACATAATGTTTCGTTACTTCCAGTAGATAGTGAACATTCGGCTATTTTTCAGTGCTTGAATGGTGAAAATGAAAAAAGAATTTCTCGTCTTATTATAACGGCTTCTGGTGGAAGTTTCCGTGATAAAACGAGGGATGAATTGCATCATGTGACCGTAGAAGATGCGCTTCGACATCCAAACTGGTCAATGGGTTCGAAAATTACAATTGATTCTGCTACAATGATGAATAAGGGACTAGAAGTAATTGAAGCACATTGGCTTTTTGGTATCCCTTATGAGCAAATCGATGTTGTTTTACATAAAGAAAGTATTATCCATTCTATGGTTGAATTTGAAGATCGTAGTGTAATGGCGCAGCTTGGTTCACCTGATATGCGAGTACCAATTCAATACACACTTACATATCCTGATAGATTGCCTCTTTCAGACACAAAACAGTTAAACTTATGGGAAATAGGGACGTTGCATTTTGAGAAAATGGACCAAGAACGATTCCGTTGTTTACGTTTTGCGTATGAAGCTGGAAAAGCAGGTGGAAGTATGCCAGCTGTAATGAATGCAGCGAATGAAGTAGCTGTTGAAGCCTTTTTACAAAAGAGAATTGGTTTCTTAACAGTGGAAGACCTCATTGAAAAAGCAATGAACCATCACAATGTCATTGCACGACCGAGCTTAGAGGAAATTTTGGAAATTGATGCGGCCACAAGACGGTTTGTGATGGAACAAATTTAGCAAAGGTGGTTATGGAATTGAATACAGCGATTGCCTTTATATTAATTTTCGGTGCACTCGTATTTTTCCATGAGCTAGGGCATCTATATTTCGCAAAAAGAGCAGGTATTTTATGCCGCGAGTTTGCGATTGGTTTTGGTCCGAAAATATTCTCATTTGAAAAGAATGAAACGGTGTATACGATTCGATTACTGCCCCTTGGTGGCTATGTAAGAATGGCCGGCGAGGATGCGGACACAGTTGAGTTAAAGCCTGGGAAAAAGGTTGGCCTTGTATTAAATGAAAAAGACGAAGTTGTGAAATTAGTTTTTGATGGATATGAAAAGTATCCAAATGTTCGTGTTATTGAAGTCGAACAAGCTGATTTGGAGCATAATTTAACAATTTCGGGCTATGAAGAGTACGAGGAAGAGCTTCAAACATTCCGAGTGAATGAAAAGGCTCGTATTATTACTGCGGGGGAAGAAATTCAAATTGCTCCGTATAATAGACAATTTGGCTCGAAAAAACTAGGGCAACGCGCTTTAACAATCTTTGCGGGTCCTGCAATGAACTTCATTTTAGCATTTGTTATTTTTGTGATTCTTGGATTTGTACAAGGGGTTCCTATTGACAAACCAATGGTCGGAAAAGTGATGGATAACAGTGCAGCACAGCAAGCTGGATTGAAAGAGAATGATACAATTCAAGCTATTGATGGGAAAAACACAAGTACATGGAAAGATGTTGTTACTATTGTACGTGAAAACCCAAATAAAGAAATTACGTTACAAGTAAAGCGTGATAATGAACAGTTTAATGTGAAAGTAACGCCAACACTCGATAAAGAAGGAAAAGACGAAGTTGGTAGAATCGGTGTGTATTCTCCTGTAGAGAAAACAGTAATGGGTTCTATTAAATCAGGATTTGAACAAACGTACCAATGGACGAAACTAATTTTTGAATCTCTTGTTAAATTAGTAACTGGTCAATTTTCTATTAATGAGTTATCAGGTCCAGTAGGAATTTATAATCTAACAGATCAAGTTGTAGATTATGGGTTTACGCGTGTACTAAGTTTAGCTGCAGTTCTAAGCATTAATCTTGGTTTATTTAATTTATTACCAGTTCCTGCTTTAGATGGTGGCCGTTTATTCTTCTTCTTAATTGAAGCGTTACGAGGGAAACCAATTGATCGCCAAAAAGAAGGAATGGTTCACTTTATTGGTTTTGCATTATTAATGTTACTTATGTTAGTTGTAACTTGGAATGACATTCGTAAGTTTTTCTTGTAAAATAAAGTGAAACTTATAATGAAATAGAGCTCGTAGAATAAAATCCCTCACCTAACTCGAGGTGAGGGGTTTTACTGCGTGTAAGAGTAAAATGAAGAGGTGCAAATAAATGAAACAAAGTATGGTATTCAGTCCTACATTACGTGAAGTTCCAGCTGATGCTGAAATTAAGAGTCATCAGCTATTACTTCGTGCAGGTTTTATGCGTCAAAATGCTTCTGGTATTTATAGCTTTCTACCATTTGGATTAAAAGTATTACACAAAGTAGAACGTATCGTTCGAGAAGAAATGGAGCGCGCAGGAGCTGTAGAATTATTAATGCCAGCTATGCAAGCTGCGGAATTATGGCAAGAATCAGGTCGTTGGTATTCTTACGGATCTGAATTAATGCGTATGAAAGATCGTAATGCTCGTGAATTCGCATTAGGAGCGACACATGAGGAAGTAATTACGGATCTTGTGCGTGATGAAGTGAAATCATATAAAAAATTACCGTTAACATTATACCAAATTCAAACAAAATTCCGTGATGAGCAAAGACCTCGTTTCGGCTTATTACGTGGAAGAGAGTTTCTAATGAAAGATGCATACTCTTTCCATGCTACACAAGAGAGCTTAGATGAAGTATACGATCGTTTATATAAAGCATACTCTAACATTTTTGCTCGCTGTGGCTTGAATTTCCGTGCAGTTATTGCTGATTCTGGAGCAATGGGCGGAAAAGATACACATGAATTTATGGTATTATCTGATGTTGGTGAAGATACAATTGCATACTCTGACACATCTGATTATGCAGCAAACATCGAAATGGCTCCTGTTGTAGCTACGTATACGAAGAGTGACGAAGCAGAAAAAGCACTTGAAAAAGTAGCAACACCAGACCAAAAAGCAATTGAAGAAGTATCCGCATTCTTAAACATTGCAGCTGACAAGTGCATTAAGTCTATGGTGTTTAAAGTAGATGAGAAATTAGTAGTGGTACTTGTTCGTGGTGATCACGAAGTAAACGATGTGAAAGTGAAAAATGTATACGGCGCTTCAGTTGTTGAGCTTGCTTCTCATGAAGAAGTAAAAGCATTATTAAATTGTGAAGTTGGTTCATTAGGACCGATTAATGTAACAGGTGATATCGAAATTATTGCTGATCATGCTGTAGCATCAATTGTTAACGGATGTTCAGGAGCGAATGAAGAAGGATTCCATTATGTAAATGTAAATCCAGAACGTGACTTTAAAGTAAGTCAATATACAGATTTACGCTTCATCCAAGAAGGAGACCAATCTCCAGATGGAAACGGAACAATTCTTTTTGCACGCGGAATTGAAGTTGGTCATGTATTCAAATTAGGAACTCGTTATAGTGAAGCAATGAACGCAACATTCCTGGATGAAAACGGAAAAACACAACCACTTATTATGGGTTGTTACGGTATCGGGGTATCTCGTACAGTGGCAGCAATTGCAGAGCAGTTTAACGATGAGAACGGCTTAGTTTGGCCAAAAGCTGTAGCACCGTTCCATGTGCATGTAATTCCAGTAAATATGAAATCGGATGCACAACGTGAAATGGGTGAAAATATCTACAACTCATTACAAGAACAAGGCTATGAAGTGTTATTAGACGATCGTGCAGAACGTGCAGGTGTTAAATTTGCAGATGCAGATTTATTTGGTCTTCCAGTTCGTGTTACAGTTGGTAAAAAAGCAGACGAAGGTATTGTAGAAGTGAAAGTACGTGCTACAGGTGAGTCTGAAGAAGTAAAAGTAGAAGAACTTCAAACATATATTGCAAATATTTTAAAATAAGAAGAGGTACCTCGTAATGGGGTACCTTCTCTTTCTTTGTAAACGTATTTTGTAAAAGAAGAGGTGAGAAATCTTTCTTTGTGGTACGTTTCAATTTATAATAGCAAATGGAAGGAGAGTGCTTATGTCTTTAACAAATGAACAACAAGAGCGATTTCAAATTTTGCTCCAGCAGTTGCAAATACCAGACGACCTTATAAATCAATATTTACAAGGCGGTGGTATTGAAAGGCTCGTTATTGATAAAGCGAATAAAAGTTGGCATTTTGATTTACAAGTGCCACGTATTTTGCCTACAGAATTATATGAATTGCTAGAAACAAAGCTTAAGCAATCATTTTCTCATATTGCAAGAACAACATTTGCATTAGAAACAGAGAATAAACAATTTACAGAAGAAGAAGTGAGGGCGTATTGGCCGCTTTGTACGGAACGAATTACATTTTCACCTATGTTCGCATACTTAAAGAAGCAGCTTCCACAGGTGAATGGAGTGAAGTTGCTAATAAATGTGAATAACGAGTTGGAGTCTACTGCTTTAAAGAAAAACGTTGCGAAACCAGTAGGGGATCAATACGAAGTTTTTGGATTCCCGCGTTTTCAGTTAGACACACATATACAGCAAAATACAGAAGAAATGCAAAAGTTTCGTGAACAAACGCAGCAAGAAGACCGCGAGCGTGTTATACAAGCTATGGAAGAAATGGCGAAGAAGCAAGCTGAAGAAAGCAGCGTTGTGTATGAAGGACCGATTACACTCGGGTATCTTATTAAGCCAGATGAAGAGATTACACCGATGCGAGAAATTCAAGATGAAGAAAGAAGAAAAACGGTTCAAGGATATGTCTTCCATGTAGAAACAAAAGAGCTTCGTAGTGGACGTACGTTATTAACTTTAAAAATAACGGATTATACGGATTCTATTATGATCAAAATGTTCTCGCGTGACAAAGAAGATATTCCAATGCTGCAATCCTTGAAAAAAGGAATGTGGGTGAAAGCGCGTGGTTCTGTTCAAAACGATACATTCGTTCGAGATTTAGTAATGATTGCAAATGATATTAATGAAATCACAGGACCGTCTCGTAAAGATAAAGCACCAGAAGGCGAAAAACGAGTAGAGCTGCATCTCCATACTCCGATGAGTCAAATGGACGCTGTCACTCCAGTTTCTAAGCTTGTTGCTCAAGCTGGTAAATGGGGACATGAGGCTATTGCGGTTACAGACCATGCCGTGGCTCAGTCTTTCCCAGAGGCGTATTCTGCGGGGAAGAAGGCTGGAGTTAAAGTTATATATGGTGTAGAAGCAAATTTAGTTAATGATGGTGTACCGATAGCATATAACGAAGCGCATCGTTTACTTGCAGAGGAAACGTATGTTGTTTTCGACGTTGAGACGACAGGTTTATCAGCTGTATACGATACAGTTATTGAGTTGGCTGCTGTAAAAGTAAAGGGTGGCGAAATTATTGACCGCTTTGAATCTTTTGCAAATCCGCATCAACCATTATCGGCGACGATCATTGAATTAACAGGTATTACAGATGATATGTTAACTGATGCACCTGAAGTGGACGAAGTGTTTAAAAAGTTTGAGGAATGGATGGGCGACCATACACTTGTTGCCCATAATGCGAGCTTTGATATGGGCTTTATTAACGTAGGTTTTAAAAAGGCTGGACTAGAAAAAACGAATAACCCCGTTATTGATACGTTAGAACTTGCACGATTCTTATTCCCAGAAATGAAAAATCATCGATTAAATACGATGTGTAAAAAACTTGATATTGAATTAACACAACATCACCGTGCGATTTATGATACAGAAGCGACGGGATATTTACTTGTGAAAATGTTGAAAGACGTAATTGAAAAGGGATTTGAATATCACGATCAATTAAATGATAGCATGGGACAAGGGGATGCGTATAAGCGTGGCCGTCCAAGTCATATGACGTTACTTGCCACATCAGATGTTGGATTGAAAAATTTATATAAACTTGTTTCATATTCTCACCTTAATTACTTTTACCGTGTACCACGTGTGCCGAGGTCACTATTAAAAAAATACCGTGAAGGAATTTTAGTAGGAACGGCTTGTGATAAAGGTGAAGTTTTCGAGGCAATGATGCAAAAGGCACCTGAAGAGGTAGAAGAAATTGCCCAGTTCTATGATTACATTGAAGTAATGCCTCCAGAGGTGTTGCGTCATTTAGTAGAACGTGAACTTGTTCGAGACGAAGGTCAATTAAAAACAATTATTTCTAACTTAGTAAAACTAGGTGAGACGTTAGATAAACCAGTTGTTGCTACAGGAAACGTGCATTATTTAGACCCTGAGGATGCAATGTATCGTAAAATTTTAGTCAGTTCGCAGGGCGGAGCCAATCCGTTAAATCGACATTCATTACCGCCAGTACATTTCCGTACAACTGATGAAATGTTAGAATGTTTTTCATTCTTAGGTGAAGATAAAGCGAAAGAAGTTGTTGTAACAAATACACAAAAGATTGCGTCATTAATTGGTGATGTGCATCCAGTAAAAGACGATCTATACACACCGAAAATTGAAGGTGCTGATGATGAAACGCGTGATATGAGTTATAAAATGGCGCGTAGCATTTATGGTGAAGAGCTACCGGAAATTGTAGAAGCACGTTTAGAAAAAGAATTAAAAAGTATTATTGGGCATGGATTCGCCGTAATTTATTTAATTTCACATAAGCTTGTGAAAAAATCGTTAGTAGACGGATATCTAGTAGGTTCGCGTGGATCGGTAGGGTCATCATTTGTTGCAACGATGATGGAAATTACAGAAGTAAACCCATTACCACCACACTATGTATGTCCGAAGTGTAAGCAATCAGAATTCTTTAATGATGGTTCTGTAGGCTCTGGTTTTGACTTACCAGATAAAGAATGTCCTGCTTGTAATATTCCATATGTAAAAGATGGACATGACATTCCGTTCGAAACATTCCTTGGATTTAAAGGAGATAAGGTACCCGATATCGATTTGAACTTCTCCGGGGAATACCAACCACGTGCCCATAACTATACGAAAGTACTGTTCGGTGAAGACTATGTATATCGTGCAGGAACGATTGGTACAGTTGCGGAAAAAACTGCTTACGGATATGTAAAAGGTTATGCAAATGATCATAACTTAACGATTCGAAATGCAGAGATTGATCGCTTAGTAGCAGGGTGTACCGGTGTAAAACGTACAACAGGACAGCATCCAGGCGGTATTATCGTTGTGCCAGATTACATGGATATCTTTGATTTCTCACCAATACAGTATCCAGCTGATTCAATTGGTGCTGAATGGAGAACAACGCATTTTGATTTCCACTCGATTCATGATAATTTATTGAAACTTGATATACTAGGACACGATGATCCGACCGTTATTCGTATGTTACAAGATTTAAGTGGTATTGATCCGAAAACAATCCCAACGGATGATCCAGAAGTAATGAAAATTTTCTCTGGTCCAGAATCGTTAGGGGTAACGGAAGAACAAATTAACTGTAAAACAGGTACACTTGGTATACCAGAGTTTGGTACAAAATTCGTAAGACAGATGTTAGAAGAGACAAAACCGACGACATTCTCAGAGTTAGTCCAAATTTCTGGACTATCACATGGTACCGACGTATGGCTTGGTAATGCAAACGAGTTAATTTATAACGGTACATGTACGCTGAGCGAAGTTATCGGTTGTCGTGATGACATCATGGTATATTTAATCTATCAAGGTCTAGATCCATCATTAGCCTTCAAAATCATGGAGTCGGTTCGTAAAGGTAAAGGTGTACCGGAAGAATGGGAAGAAGACATGAAAAATAATAATGTACCAGGTTGGTATATTGATTCATGTAAGAAGATTAAATACATGTTCCCTAAAGCCCATGCGGCTGCTTACGTACTTATGGCTGTACGTATCGCATACTTTAAAGTACATTTTGCACTGTTATTCTATGCCGCATATTTTACAGTTCGTGCAGATGATTTTGATGTAGAGGCAATGGCGAAAGGTTCAGCATCTATACGTGCAAGAATTGATGAAATTGCTCAAAAGGGACTCGATGCTGCGCCGAAAGAGAAGAGTTTATTAACGGTACTAGAAATGACACTTGAAATGTGTGAGCGTGGATACTCATTCCAAAAGGTGGATTTATACCGCTCACATGCAACAGAATTTATTATTGATGGAGATACATTAATCCCTCCATTTAATGCAGTACCTGGTCTTGGCACAAACGCAGCTTTAAGTATTGTAGAAGCACGTAAAAATGGAGACTTTTTATCAAAAGAAGACTTGCAACAGCGAAGTAAGGTTTCGAAAACAATTATTGAGTATTTAGATAGCCAAGGTTGTTTAGGAGACTTACCAGATCAAAACCAGTTATCACTGTTCTAGTAGGTAGGAAAAGTCTTTGCAAATCAACATTTCCTATGATATACTATTAACCGAGATAACCATGTCATGTATATTGTGTAAAGAAAAGAGTGGGGAAACCCACTCTTTCGTGTTACTATCTATGTTTTATCTACGTAGATAGGTAAAAGATTTCTGTCGTATATACATATTTTGTTACAAGTTTTACTTCTTAAATTTGGTAATACTAAGACAGATAATCCCTGCTGAACAGCAGGGGCTTTTGTTAGCTAACGAGAAAGAATAAGATAGACCGTTTTTAAATTGGCGGGGTCTTCTTCTTTTAAATGGTACATGACGGCAGGAAGGAGGCTGTTTATGGATAAGAAAGTCACAGAAGTTGTAGAAGCATTTGCGCAGCCGATCGTTGAAGAGTTAAATCTTGAACTTGTAGATGTAGAGTATGTGAAAGAAGGACAAGACTGGTTCTTACGCGTATTCATCGATTCTGAAAAGGGAGTCGACATTGAAGAATGCGGTGCGGTAAGTGAACGTTTAAGCGAAGCTTTAGATAAAGAGGACCCAATTCCTCATCTTTACTTTTTGGATGTATCATCTCCTGGAGCGGAACGCCCATTAAAGAAAGAAAAAGACTTCCAGCAAGCGGTAGGAAAACAAGTGGCAATTAAAACATATGAGCCGATTGATGGTGAAAAGATGTTTGAAGGAAAACTGCTTTCTTACGATGGTACAACAATAACATTATTATTAACAATTAAAACACGTAAAAAAGAAATCCAAATTTCGATGGATAAAGTCGCAAATGCGCGACTTGCTGTTACGTTTTAGTTAGAAGGGGGATCTTCATGAGCACTGAGTTATTAGATGCTTTGCTCGTATTAGAATCTGAAAAAGGCATTAGCAAAGACATTATTATTGATGCGATTGAAGCAGCTTTAATCTCTGCTTATAAGCGCAATTTTAATCAAGCACAAAACGTTCGTGTGAGCTTTAACCCAGAAGTGGGAACAATTCAAGTTTTAGCACGTAAAGACGTAGTAGACAATGTGTTTGATCCACGTCTTGAAATTTCTGTAGAGGAAGCAAGACAAATTAATCCAAACTATCAAGATGGTGACGTACTAGAAATTGAAGTAACACCAAAAGACTTTGGTCGTATTGCAGCACAAACTGCAAAACAAGTTGTAACACAACGAGTGCGTGAAGCAGAGCGCGGTGTTATTTACTCTGAGTTTAGTGACCGTGAAGAAGATATTATGGTAGGTATTGTACAACGTCAAGATGCTCGTTTCATCTATGTAAGCTTAGGAAAAGTAGAAGCTTTATTACCTGTAAGTGAGCAAATGCCTAATGAGCAATACAAACCACATGATCGTATTCGCGTATTCATTACGAAAGTAGAAAAAACGACAAAAGGACCACAAATTTACGTATCACGTACACATCCTGGTCTTTTAAAACGTTTATTCGAAATGGAAGTTCCTGAAATCTATGATGGAACTGTAGAAATTCGTTCTGTAGCACGTGAAGCTGGCGATCGCTCTAAGATCTCTGTATATGCAGAGAACACTGATGTTGATCCAGTTGGTTCTTGTGTAGGACCAAAAGGGCAACGTGTACAACGCATTGTAGACGAATTAAAAGGTGAAAAAATTGACATCGTTCGCTGGTCAAATGATCCAGTTGAATATGTTGCAAATGCATTAAGCCCATCACAAGTTGTTAAAGTACTTGTAGATGAAGAAGAAAAAGCGACAACAGTAGTTGTTCCAGACCACCAGCTATCATTAGCTATCGGTAAGCGTGGACAAAATGCACGTCTTGCAGCTAAATTAACAGGCTGGAAAATTGACATTAAGAGTGAGTCTGATGCGAAACAACTTGGTATTGTAACAGAAGAAGATAGCGTAATCGCATTTGGATTCGATTCAGTGGAAGACGAAATCGAATAGAGGTGATGAGTATGAGCAATCGAAAAGTTCCGTTACGAAAATGTGTTGCAACGCAAGAAATGAAATCAAAACGAGAGCTCGTTCGCATTGTTCGTTCCAAAGAGGGAGAAGTGTCCATTGATTTAACTGGGAAAAAATCAGGACGAGGTGCTTACTTGTCGAAGGACAAGGAGAGCATTCTTCAAGCTCAAAAGAAAAATGTTTTGGAACATCATCTAAAAGCGAAAATCGACGGTTCTTTATATGAAGAGCTTCTTGAGCTTGTTGAGAAGGAGTCGAAATAAGTGTCCGATTGGAAATCGTTTTTAGGACTAGCAAACCGGGCTCGGAAAATTATTTCGGGTGAAGAACTCGTTTTAAAAGAAGTACGAAGTGGCAAAGCAAAACTTGTATTGCTATCTGAAGATGCGTCAGTAAATACTACAAAACGCATCACAGATAAAACTACGTACTACAACGTACCAATGAGAAAGGTCGAAAATCGACAACAATTAGGGCATGCGATTGGGAGAGATGAGCGAGTCGTTGTAGCTGTGTTAGATGAAGGCTTTGCGAAAAAGCTGCGTAGCATGCTCGATACAAATTACCGGGGGTGAAGGTATGAGTAAAATTCGAGTGCATGAATATGCAAAAAAACATAATATCTCAAGTAAAGATCTTATGACAAAACTAAAAGAAATGAATATCGAGGTTTCGAATCATATGACAATGTTAGACGATGAAGTAGTAAATAAATTAGATAATGAATATCAAACTGAAAAACCTTCTGTTGCAGATGAGTTTGAAGTAGAAGAAAAAGTTGTTCGCAGTAAAAAGAACAGCAATAAGAAAAAGAAAAAAGGCAAAGGGAACGAAGACAAACGTCAAGAGAACTTTGCTGGTAGACAACAAACTCAAATTGTAGAAACACCAGATAAAATTACTTTCTCTGGAAGCCTTACAGTAGGAGATCTTGCTAAAAAATTAAGCAAAGAGCCATCTGAAATTATTAAGAAGCTCTTCATGCTTGGAATTATGGCAACAATTAACCAAGACTTGGATAAAGATACAATTGAGTTAATTGCTAACGACTACGGTATTGAAGTAGAAGAAGAAGTAATTGTGAGCGAGACTGAGTTTGAAACATTCATTGATGAGCAAGATGATGAAGAGAACTTAAAAGAACGTCCAGCTGTAGTTACAATCATGGGACACGTTGACCACGGTAAAACAACATTACTGGATTCTATTCGTAACTCAAAAGTAACTGCAGGCGAAGCGGGTGGAATTACTCAGCATATCGGTGCATATCAAGTTGAAGTAAACGATAAGAAGATTACATTCTTAGATACACCTGGTCACGCAGCATTTACAACGATGCGTGCTCGTGGTGCACAAGTAACGGATATTACAATCCTTGTTGTTGCAGCGGATGACGGTGTTATGCCACAAACGGTTGAAGCAATTAACCATGCGAAGGCAGCAGGAGTACCAATTATTGTTGCTGTGAATAAAATGGATAAACCAGCTGCAAACCCTGATCGCGTAATGCAAGAACTAACAGAATATGAATTAGTTCCAGAAGCTTGGGGCGGAGATACTATTTTCGTACCAATTTCTGCAATTCAAGGCGAAGGCATTGACAACTTACTAGAAATGATCCTTCTTGTAAGTGAAGTAGAAGAATATAAAGCAAATCCAAACCGCTATGCAACTGGTACAGTAATCGAAGCACAGCTTGATAAAGGTAAAGGAACTATCGCGACATTACTTGTTCAAAACGGTACGCTTCGAGTTGGAGATCCAATCGTTGTTGGAACTTCATTCGGACGTGTTCGTGCAATGGTAAGTGATATTGGTCGTCGTGTAAAAGTTGCTGGTCCATCAACTCCTGTTGAAATTACTGGTTTAAACGAAGTACCACAGGCTGGAGATCGTTTCATGGCATTCGCTGATGAGAAGAAAGCTCGTCAAATTGGTGAATCACGTGCACAAGAAGCTTTAGTTGCACAACGTGGTGAGAAATCTAAATTAAGCCTTGAAGATTTATTCCAACAAATCCAAGAGGGCGATGTAAAAGAAATTAACTTAATCGTAAAAGCAGACGTACAAGGTTCTGTTGAAGCGATGGCAGCATCACTTCGTAAAATTGATGTTGAAGGTGTAAAAGTTAAAATCATTCACACTGGTGTAGGTGCGATTACAGAATCTGATATCATTTTAGCTTCTGCATCTAATGCAATTGTAATTGGATTTAACGTACGTCCAGATGTGAACGCGAAGCGTACAGCTGAATTAGAGAACGTTGATATTCGTTTACACCGTATTATTTATAAAGTAATCGAAGAGATTGAAGCAGCGATGCAAGGTATGCTTGATCCAGAATTCGAAGAAAAAGTAATCGGTCAAGCAGAAGTTCGTCAAACGTTTAAAGTAACAAAAGTTGGAACAATCGCAGGTTGTTACGTAACAGACGGTAAAATTACGCGTGATAGTGGCGTACGTATTATCCGTGACGGCGTAGTAATTTTCGAAGGACAACTTGATACGTTAAAACGTTTCAAAGACGACGTAAAAGAAGTTGCACAAAACTATGAGTGTGGTATTACAATTGAGAGATATAATGATCTTAAAGAAGGGGACATCATTGAAGCGTACATTATGGAAGAAGTGAAGCGATGATTATCGCTTCACTCTCATTCGAGTGTATGATTTACGATGTGCATTCTTTAAAAGAGAAACGTGCAATTTTACAACGTGTGTTAACTCGTGTGAAACAGCGCTATAATGTAGCTGTTTCTGAAGTTGGGCATCAAGATGTATGGCAACGTACAGAAATTGCAATTGTTTCCGTATCCTCAAATCGTGTTATCTGTGAAAAAGAAATGAATCGTGTACTTGAGTACATCGATTCATTTCCTGAAATTGAACGTACAATAACACATTTGGAATGGTATTGAATGAGGTGAAGAGTTATGAAATTACGTGCGAACCGTGTGGGCGAGCAAATGAAAAAAGAATTAGGCGATATTATCAGTCGTAAAATTAAAGACCCACGTATTGGATTTGTTACAGTAACAGATGTACAAGTGAGTGGTGATTTACAAATTGCTAAAGTATATATTTCTGTTTTAGGTGGCGAAGAACAGAAAGAAAATACTTTAAAAGGTTTAGCGAAGGCAAAAGGCTTTATTCGTTCAGAAATTGGCCAACGTATTCGTCTTCGTAAAACACCGGAAATTACCTTTGAGTTTGATGAGTCTATCGGATATGGTCATCGAATTGATACACTTTTACATGAAATTAATAAAGACGGTAAACGTGAAGAATAATGGATAGACATTTGTCTATCCATTTTTTCAATGCAAAATAAGTTTTGGATATTTAATACGAAAGAATTATGATGAGGTGAACATATATGGAAGGTGTAGTATTATTACATAAGCCAAAAGGCATGACATCACATGATTGTGTATTTAAATTAAGAAAGATATTGCGAGAAAAGAGAATTGGTCATACGGGAACATTAGATCCAGATGTAACAGGAGTATTACCTATTTGTGTGGGACGAGCAACGAAAATTGCACAATTTTTAACAAGTGAAACGAAAACATATGAAGGTGAAGTAACATTAGGGTTTTCGACGACAACTGAAGACGCTTCTGGTGAGGTTGTTGAAACGAAAAATGTAGATCGTACTATTACTCGTATGGAAGTAGAGAAAGCCCTTGCGGAATTAACAGGCACGATTGAACAAATGCCACCAATGTTCTCGGCTGTAAAAGTAAACGGGAAAAAATTATATGAATATGCAAGAGCAGGACAAGAGGTGGAACGTCCAGTTCGTACAATTACAATTCATGAATTCGTATTACTTGATGATCGTGAAGTTTTTGAAGGTGAAAATATTTCATTCCGTTTCCGTGTAACGTGTAGTAAAGGAACATATGTAAGAACATTAGCTGTAATGATCGGGGAGAAACTTGGTTTCCCATCACATATGTCTCACCTTGTAAGAACGGCATCTGGTGAATTTTTATTAGAAGATTGCATATCATTTGAAGAAATTGAAGAAAACGTGCAAAATGGAACAGTAGAGTCTATCTTCATTTCAATTGATGAAGCATTAAGTAAGTTTCCAAAAATGGTTGTAGATGAAAAGCAAGCAGAGAAAATAAAGAATGGTATGTTCTTAAAGAATGAATTAGAAATAACAGCACCATTTATTACAGTGTTTGATAAAAATGATCGTTGCTTAGCAATTTATGAACATCATCCGAAACATCCTGGCATGTTAAAGCCGATGAAAGTACTTGTGAATAATCAAGAACTAAAGCTATAATGAATTATTGGAAGGATTATTACAGAAAAAGGTGAATTCAAGCGTGAAACTTATTCATTTAACTCATCCACATGAACAAAATAAATTAGAATTACCACCTACTGTAATGGCATTAGGATTTTTTGATGGCATTCATTTAGGACATCAATGTGTAATTCGAACTGCGAAAAAAATAGCGGACGAACGAGGATATAAAAGTGCAGTTATGACATTTCATCCTCATCCATCTGTTGTTTTAGGGAAAAAGGATGCGCATGTGGAGTATATTACACCAATGCGCGATAAAGAAAAAATAGTCGAAAGCTTAGGAATCGATATATTATATGTGATTAAATTTGATGAATCATTTGCAGGGTTATTACCGCAACAATTTGTAGATGATTATATTATTGGTTTAAATGTAAAGCATGTAGTAGCAGGGTTTGATTATTCATATGGACGTTTAGGAAAAGGAAAGATGGAGACTTTACCATTTCATGCAAGAGGGGAGTTTACACAGACTGTGATTGAAAAAGTTGAATTTCAAGAAGAGAAAGTAAGTTCTACAGCATTACGAAAGTTAATTCGAAATGGCGAAATGGAGCAAATTCCATCTATTTTAGGTAGAGCCTATACTGTAGCGGGAACAGTTATACACGGCGACAAACGTGGGCGTCAAATTGGTTTTCCAACAGCTAATGTAGGTTTAAGTGATGAGTATTTATTGCCACCTGTAGGTGTTTATGCAGTGAGATTAAAAGTTCACGATGAATGGTACGATGGTGTATGTAATATTGGATATAAACCGACTTTTAAAGAAGATGAGCGTCAATTATCAATTGAAGTGCACTTATTTGAATTTAACAAAGATATATACGATCAAAATGTTACAGTAGAGTGGCATATGCGTATAAGAGCAGAAAAGAAATTCAACGGTATTGATGAGTTAGTTGAACAAATCGCAAAAGATAAGAAAACAGCACAAGAATATTTTATGAGCGAAAAGAATATACTTGCTTTTTCAAATGAAAAGTAGTATTCTATGTTATGTACTTTATGACAACCATTGCTTGGCATTGCGACTCACCGACGCTTGCTAGGTAATTGGGGGTTTAATTAATAGGAGGTGAAATAGGATGGCTTTAACACAAGAACGTAAAAATGAAATCATTGCACAATTTAGAACTCATGAGACTGATACTGGTTCTCCAGAGGTTCAAATTGCTGTCCTAACGGAGCAAATTAACACTCTAAACGAGCACTTACGTACTCACAAGAAAGATCATCATTCACGTCGTGGTCTATTAAAGATGGTTGGTAAACGTCGTAACTTACTAACTTACCTTCGTAATAGCGATATCACACGTTACCGTGAATTAATCACAAAGCTTGGCTTACGTCGATAGTCAAAGAAGCGGGAATATTCCCGCTTTTTTGTTAGGTAAAAATATATCTTCTACGCTTTATAGCTTACTTAATTTTAGGCAATACTAGAGGTAGAATATTGTGATATACTATCCATTTACATAGAAGAATTGAATACTTTAAATTGAGAGGGGTACTTAAATGAGTCAAGAAAAGCAAGTCTTCTCGATAGATTTAGCTGGTCGCCAGCTAACAGTTGAAACTGGTCAGCTTGCAAAACAAGCGAACGGAGCAGTATTAGTAAGATATGGCGATACAGCGGTTCTATCTACAGCAACTGCATCAAAAGAAGCAAAAAATGTAGATTTCTTCCCACTTACAGTAAACTATGAAGAGCGTTTATATGCAGTCGGAAAAATTCCTGGCGGTTTTATTAAGCGTGAAGGTCGTCCAAGTGAAAAAGCAATTTTGGCAAGTCGTTTAATCGACCGTCCAATTCGTCCGCTATTCGCAGATGGCTTCCGTAACGAAGTACAAGTTGTCAGCATTGTAATGAGTGTTGATCAAGATTGTTCTTCTGAAATGGCAGCTATGCTTGGTTCTTCATTAGCGTTATCGATTTCAGATATTCCATTTGAAGGTCCAATCGCTGGTGCGACAGTTGGCCGTATTAATGGCGAATTCGTTATTAACCCAACAGTAGAACAGCAAGAACAAAGTGATATCCACTTAGTTGTAGCTGGTACGAAAGATGCGATTAACATGGTTGAAGCAGGAGCAGATCAAGTACCTGAAGAAACAATGTTAGAAGCAATTATGTTTGGTCATGACGAAATTAAACGTCTAATTGCATTCCAAGAAGAGATTGTACAAGCTGTAGGTAAAGGGAAATCAGAAGTGAAACTTTATGAAGTTGACGCTGATCTTAACCAAGCTGTACGTGAAATGGCTGAAGAAGATATGCATTCAGCAATTCAAGTACATGAGAAACATGCACGTGAAGATGCAATTAACGAAGTGAAAAAGCGTGTTATTGAGCATTACGAAGCGCAGGAAGCTGACGCTGATACATTAGGACAAGTAAATGAGATTTTATATAAAATTGTAAAAGAAGAAGTACGTCGTCTTATTACAGTTGAAAAAATCCGTCCAGATGGCCGTAAAGGTGACGAAATCCGTCCATTAGCATCAGAGGTTGGTATTTTATCTCGTACACACGGTTCTGGTTTGTTCACTCGTGGACAAACACAAGCATTAAGTATTTGTACATTAGGTGCATTAGGCGATGTGCAAATTTTAGATGGTCTTGGCGTAGAAGAATCAAAACGTTTTATGCACCATTACAATTTCCCATCATTTAGTGTTGGTGAAACAAGACCAATGCGTGGACCAGGTCGTCGTGAAATCGGTCACGGTGCACTAGGAGAACGCGCACTTGAGCCTGTAATTCCATCTGAAAAAGATTTCCCATACACAGTACGTCTTGTATCTGAAGTTTTAGAATCAAATGGTTCTACTTCACAAGCAAGTATTTGTGGTAGTACTTTAGCAATGATGGATGCTGGTGTTCCACTTAAAGCTCCAGTTGCAGGTATTGCAATGGGTCTAGTTAAAACTGGTGAGCATTACACAATTTTATCTGATATTCAAGGTATGGAAGATCATTTAGGTGATATGGACTTTAAAGTAGCAGGTACAGCACAAGGTGTAACTGCACTACAAATGGACATTAAAATCGATGGTCTATCTCGTGAAATTTTAGAAGAGGCATTACAACAAGCAAAAGTTGGTCGTGTGCACATTCTAAATCATATGTTATCTGTTATTCCAGAGCCACGCACTGAATTATCAGCGTACGCTCCAAAGATTATTACAATGACAATTAATCCAGATAAAATCCGTGACGTTATCGGACCGAGCGGTAAACAAATCAATAAAATTATTGAAGAAACTGGCGTTAAAATTGACATCGAGCAAGATGGCACAGTATTCATTTCTTCAATAAACCAAGAAATGAACGACAAAGCTAAGAAAATTATCGAAGATATCGTTCGCGAAGTACAAGTAGGTGAAATCTACGAAGGAAAAGTGAAACGTGTTGAGAAATTCGGTGCTTTCGTTGAATTATTCAGCGGTAAAGATGGATTAGTTCATATTTCTGAACTTGCACTTGAGCGTGTAGGTAAAGTAGAAGACGTTGTAAAAATCGGTGATGTAATTACAGTTAAAGTTATCGAGATTGACAAGCAAGGTCGCGTAAATCTATCTAGAAAAGTATTGCTAAAAGAAGAGCAAGAAAAAGAAGCTGCTAAAGAAGAAAACAAACAAGAGCAGCAATAAGTAAAAGCCAGTTTAACTGGCTTTTTTTGTTATGTAAAAATATGATTTATATATATTTTTATGTCAGCATAGGTATAGTTTTCATTATAACGCTCAAATTAACAAAGATAAGAAGAAAATGTTTTTATATAGTTAATTTGGGAGGGTTTATATGAAAGTTCGTATATTGGCATACATATGTATATTTTCTTTATATGTCAGTTTAGGCTCTTATTCTGTTTTTGCACAAGATAACTTGCATGAAGAAATTCAAAAGCATGCAAAAAAGTATGAGATTGCACCTCAAAATGCGATGATTGATAAAATATGGAAGGCAACACCTGGATATAATGGAAGACAAGTGGATATTGAAGCATCGTATAATAATATGAAGAAGCTAAAGGAATTTGATCAAAAATATCTTGAATTCAAAGAAGTCTCACCGAGTGTTCATTTAGAAGATTTATCACCCGCTCCAATTTATAGAGGCCATCCAAATAAAAAAATGGTAGGATTAACAATAAATGTGGCATGGGGAAATGAGTATTTGCCTCGCATATTAGAGATATTGAAAAAGCATGATGTGAAGGCCACTTTCTTTTTAGAAGGACGTTGGGTGAAAGAAAATTTACGATTTGCAAAAATGATTGTCGATGCAAATCAAGAAGTCGGAAATCATTCTTATACGCACCCTAATATGAAAACGCTATCGTCTGATGAAATACGAGAGCAGTTACAAAAAACAAATCGAATGATAGAAGTAGTAACGAATCAAAAAGTAAGATGGTTTGCCCCGCCGAGTGGAAGTTTTCGAGATGAAGTCGTGAAAATCGCTGATGATTTCCAAATGGGAACGATTATGTGGACTGTCGATACAATCGATTGGAAGCGACCTGAGCCAGATGTACTATTGCAGAGAGTAATGAGAAAAATACACCCAGGTGCTATCGTATTAATGCATCCTACTTCGTCAACGGCAGAAGCATTAGATACAATGATTAAAAAATTGAAGGAACAAGGATATAAAGTGGGGAATATAACAGAATTACTGGATGAAAAACGTGTGGATTAAATACATTTGCATGACATTCATCCTTAAACTTGTTATCATTAAATAATAGCACTTATTTAGAGAAACTGGCAGTAGGAGGAAAGTTTTTGATTAAAAAATATACTTGTAAAAATGGTGTAAGAATAGTTATGGAGAATATACCAACTGTAAGATCGGTTGCGATTGGTATTTGGATCCATGCGGGATCAAGAAATGAAAATGAAAAAAATAACGGGATTTCTCACTTTTTAGAGCATATGTTCTTTAAAGGGACAGAAACACGTAGTGCACGAGAGATTGCAGAATCATTTGATAGCATTGGTGGTCAAGTGAATGCATTTACTTCAAAAGAATATACATGTTACTATGCAAAAGTATTAGATGAGCATGCTAAATATGCTTTAGATGTTTTAGCAGATATGTTCTTTAATTCAACATTTGATGAGGAAGAACTGAAAAAAGAGAAGAATGTCGTATGTGAAGAAATTAAAATGTACGAAGATGCTCCAGATGATATTGTGCATGATATGTTAACGAAAGCAACATATGAAACGCATCCACTTGGATATCCTATTTTAGGAACAGAAGAAACGCTTAATACGTTTACAGGTGATACGTTACGTCAATATATAAAAGATCATTACACACCTGAAAATGTAGTTGTATCAATCGCAGGAAATATTGATGAAGCATTTTTACAAACAGTGGAGCAATATTTCGGTAGTTATGAAGGAACAACAAACCGTGAACAAGTACATAGCCCAATTTTCCATTTCAATAAGGTAGCCCGTAAAAAAGAAACGGAACAAGCTCATTTATGTCTAGGATATAAAGGCTTACAAATGGGACACGAAGATATTTATAACTTAATTGTATTAAATAATGTTTTAGGCGGTAGCATGAGTAGCCGTTTATTCCAAGAAGTACGTGAGCAACGTGGATTAGCTTACTCAGTATTTTCTTACCACTCTTCTTATGAAGATACAGGCATGTTAACACTTTACGGTGGAACAGGTAGCCAACAATTAGATACATTGTATGAAACAATGCAAGAAACATTAGAGACATTGAAAAATACAGGTATTACAGAAAAAGAGCTTATGAATAGTAAAGAGCAATTAAAAGGAAACTTAATGTTAAGTTTAGAAAGTACAAATAGCCGTATGAGCCGTAACGGTAAAAATGAATTGCTTCTTCGTAAACATCGTTCACTTGATGAGATTATTGAAAGTGTAAACACTGTAACAAAAGAAAATGTGGACGGATTAATTCGCAATATGTTTACTGACGAGTTCTCTGCGGCACTTATTAGTCCAGACGGAAAACTTCCAAAAGGAATAAAACTATAATCAATTTTTACGATGTATAAAAAATAACCTTCTCTCTTTTTAAATGAGAGAAGGTTATTTTTTTTATACATATAGAATAGGTACTAATTATAGACAATGCAAATGAAAAATTCAGTAGGGGAGTGGAGTGTGTATGCGATTAAGTGAATTAAGTGGTAAAGAGGTTGTAGATATAGAAAAAGCGGAAAAAATGGGAGTCTTAGGTTATATGGATTTAGAGGTTAATGAGAAAGACGGGCAAATACAAACACTTATAATACCTGTAGGTAAGTGGGGAGGTTTTAAAAAGGAACCACAAGAAGTAAGGGTGGCATGGAGTCAAATAAAGAAAGTCGGACACGATATGCTTCTTTGTGATAGTATAGATCGTTCAAATTCGGAGTGAAGGATGGCCATTTTGGTCATCTTTTTTTGTATCTACATAGAAACCTGATAAATCATATGTGCATTTGGATTTTCAATCACCATAAACTCGTACATTACATATGATGTGGAGGAAAAAGAAAAAGTAGGCACTTTTCTTATAAATGACAGAAAAAGAAGGTGAATTAGGGAATGTTGACTGAGATGCATATTGCTGTCATAGGAGGAGATGCAAGGCAGCTAGAAGTAATTCGTAAGCTAGTTGAATTGGATGCGAAACTTTCTTTGATAGGTTTTGATCAGTTAGATCATGGTTTCACAGGGGCAGCAAAAGAAAGTATACAAAATTTAGATTTCACTTCTGTAGACGCAATTATTTTGCCGGTTGCCGGTACAAATGCCAAAGGAGAAGTAGATACTATTTTTTCAAATGAAAAAGTTTCAATAACGAAAGAACAAATTGAAAATACACCAGAACACTTTACTATATATTCAGGTATTGGTACACCTTACTTGGAAAATCTCGTATCTACTACGAACCGAAAACTTGTTAAATTATTTGATCGTGATGATGTAGCAATATACAATTCTATTCCAACGGTAGAAGGTACATTAATGATGGTAATTCAACATACCGACTATACAATTCATGGGTCCAATGTAATGGTTCTAGGATTTGGTAGAACAGGAATGAGTGTTGCGAGAGCATTTCAATCATTAGGAGCCCATGTCAAAGTTGGAGCAAGACGATCTGAACATATTGCACGTATTACAGAAATGATGTTTTCTCCTTTTCATATGCAAGACATAGAGAAAGAAGTAGGAAATATCGATATTGTAATTAATACGATTCCGCACCTCGTTGTAACAGCGAATGTTATTGCAAAAATGCCAGCTCATACGTTAGTGATTGATTTAGCTTCTAAACCAGGCGGTACTGACTTTAGATATGCAGAAAAAAGAGGAGTCAAAGCATTGCTAGCACCTGGATTACCAGGTATTGTTGCCCCAAAAACGGCTGGGCAAATCTTAGCAAATGTTCTTTCTCAGTTATTAGCAGCAGATGCAATCGCAAAGGAGGAGGAAAAGAAATGAGTTTGAAGGGGAAACGAATTGGTTTCGGATTTACAGGTTCACATTGTACGTATGAGGAAGTTATGCCGCACTTAGAAAAATTAATTGCTGAAGGAGCAGAAGTACGTCCTGTTGTTTCATACACTGTTCAATCAACAAATACTAGATTTGGAGAAGGAGCAGAGTGGATTAAGAAGATTGAAGAAATAACAGGTTTTAAAGCAATTAATTCAATTGTTGGAGCAGAGCCACTTGGACCTAAAATTCCATTAGACTGCATGGTAATCGCTCCTTTAACAGGAAATTCTATGAGTAAATTTGCAAATGCAATGACAGATTCTCCAGTACTAATGGCAGCAAAAGCGACGCTAAGAAATGGCAAGCCTGTCGTATTGGCGGTTTCGACGAATGATGCTTTAGGGTTAAATGGGGTAAATCTCATGCGCCTAATGGCAACAAAAAACATCTACTTCGTCCCATTCGGTCAAGATGCGCCAGAGAAAAAACCGAACTCAATGGTAGCTCGTATGGAGTTACTGGAAGATACAGTATTAGAAGCGCTGCAAGGAAAGCAATTGCAACCGGTGGTCGTAGAAAAATTCAGATATATGAATTAAAAAACGAAAAAAAACGGACAATTTTTGATGAAACCATCATTCTTACTGTAGAATATGATAAAATTAACGTTATTAAGATTAGAAGGGGTATTGTATACTCCTTCTGATTCTAAGTTATAGAAGGATTGGTATCTAGAAAGGGGCATAGTGATGGAAAAGCAAAAAACTTTTCATGTCGCTGTAGTTGGAGCAACCGGCGCAGTTGGTGAACAAATGTTAAATACTTTAGAGAAACGAGAATTTCCAATCGGGAAATTAACGTTACTTTCATCTAAACGATCTGCAGGTAAGAAACTTGTATTTAAAGGCGAAGAATTTACAGTTCAAGAGGCAACTCCTGAAAGCTTTGAAGGAGTAGATATTGCACTATTTAGTGCTGGTGGATCTGTATCGAAACAATTAGCGCCAGAAGCAGCAAAACGCGGTGCGATTGTTGTTGATAATACAAGTGCATTCCGTATGACAGAAAACGTGCCACTTGTTGTACCTGAAGTAAATGAAAACGACTTAAAAGAACATAATGGTATTATTGCAAATCCAAACTGTTCTACAATTCAAATGGTAGTAGCTCTTGAGCCAGTTCGTCAGCAATATGGTTTAAAACGAGTAATCGTTTCCACATATCAAGCTGTATCAGGTGCTGGTGCGGCAGCTATTGAAGAACTGCATGAACAATCACAAGCAATCTTAAATGGCGAAGAAGTTAAGGCAAATGTTCTTCCTGTATCAGGTGATAAGAAGCATTTCCCAATTGCTTTTAATGCGATTCCACAGATTGATAAATTCCAAGATAATGGATTTACGTTTGAAGAAATGAAAATGATTAACGAAACGAAAAAAATTATGCATATGCCTGAATTAGAAGTAGCGGCAACATGTGTACGTTTACCAGTTGTATCAGGACACTCTGAGTCTGTTTACATCGAAGTAGAAAAAGAAGGCGTAACAGTAGCAGAATTAAAGAGCTTACTTGCAAATGCGGAAGGTATTGTTCTACAAGATAATCCAGAAGAGCAGTTATATCCAATGCCAGCTACTGCAGTAGGTAAAAACGAAGTATTCGTTGGAAGAATCCGTAAAGATTTAAATAACGATAAAGGATTCCATCTTTGGGTCGTATCTGATAACTTATTAAAAGGCGCTGCATGGAATTCTGTTCAAATTGCAGAGCGCTTAGTAAAATTACAATTAGTGTAAACGGCTAAGAGAAGGTGCAAAATATGAAAATAATTGTTCAAAAATTTGGTGGCACATCAGTACGTGATGACAATGGACGTAAGCATGCGCTTCATCATATAAAAAAATCATTAGCTGCTGGTTATAAAGTAGTTACTGTCGTATCTGCTATGGGCCGTAAAGGTGAACCATATGCAACGGATACGTTATTAAGTCTTGTAAATCAAGAGGAATCTACTATTTCTAAGCGTGAGCAAGATTTATTATTATCGTGTGGAGAGTTAATCTCTGCAATTGTTTTCTCTAATATGTTGAATGAGAACGGTATAAAAGCAGCAGCATTAAATGGTGCACAAGCTGGTTTTGTAACGAATGATGACTTTACGAATGCAAAGATTATTGAAATGAATTGCGATCGTATACATGAAGAGTTAGAAAATGTAGATGTAATCGTCGTTACAGGATTCCAGGGACAAACGAAAAAAGGTGATACGACAACACTTGGACGCGGAGGTAGTGATACTTCAGCTTCAGCATTAGGTGTTGCACTTCATGCTGAATACATCGATATATTCACTGATGTAGAAGGTGTTATGACTGCGGATCCTCGTATTGTAAAAGATGCACGTCATCTTCAAACTGTAACGTATAACGAAATTTGTAACATGGCTTATCAAGGTGCGAAAGTCGTTCATCCACGTGCAGTTGAAATTGCGATGCATGCAAAAGTGCCACTTCGTGTACGTTCTACGTATTCTGATAGTGAAGGTACGCTTATTTCAGCATATGACGGTGCTACAAGAGGTCGTGATGTAGAAGAACGTCCTGTTACAGGCATTGCCCACGTATCAAACGTAACGCAAATTAAAGTGCTTGCAAAAGAAACGGCATATGATTTGCAACAACATGTGTTTAAAGAGATGGCGAACGAAGGAATAAGTGTTGATTTAATTAATATTTCACCTACTGGCGTAGCATATACAGTGAGTGATAATGTATCAAGTCATGCAGTTAAATTATTACAGAACCTTGGATATGAGCCAATTGTGACAGAACATTGTGCGAAAGTATCTATCGTTGGGGCTGGAATGGCAGGATACCCAGGGGTTACTGCGAAAATCGTTACAGCTTTAGCGGAAAAAGGTATTCAAATCCTGCAATCGGCAGATAGTCATACAACAATTTGGGTTCTTGTAAAAGAAACTGATTTAGTGGAGGCTGTAAATGCATTACATAGTGCGTTTGAGCTTTCAAAAGAAAAGCAACTGGAACAATAAGGAGTGAGACCATGATAGATTTTGGGACAATTGCAACCGCGATGGTAACACCGTTTGATATAAACGGGAATATCGATTTTGCAAAGACAACGAAATTGGTAAATTATTTAATTGATAACGGTACAACAGCAATCGTGGTAGGAGGAACGACAGGAGAATCTCCTACATTAACTTCAGAAGAGAAAGTAGCGTTATATCGCCATGTCGTATCTGTTGTCGATAAAAGAGTGCCCGTAATCGCTGGAACAGGTAGCAATAATACGCATGCTTCTATTGACTTAACTAAAAAGGCAACAGAAGTTGGTGTGGATGCAGTAATGCTAGTAGCACCGTATTATAACAAACCGAGTCAAGAAGGAATGTATCAGCATTTTAAAGCAATTGCTGAAAGCACACCGCTTCCGGTTATGCTATATAACGTTCCAGGACGATCTATTGTACAAATCTCCGTTGATACAGTTGTTCGTTTATCAGAAATAGAAAACATTGTTGCTATTAAAGATGCCGGCGGCGATGTGTTAACAATGACAGAAATCATTGAAAAAACAGCGGACGACTTTGCGGTATACAGCGGTGATGACGGTTTAACGTTACCAGCTATGGCAGTTGGAGCGAAAGGTATCGTTTCGGTAGCCTCTCATGTTATCGGAAACGAAATGCAAGAAATGATTACAGCATTTCAAGCAGGAGAATTTAAGAAGGCACAAAAATTACATCAATTACTTGTAAGAGTAACTGATTCATTATTTATGGCGCCAAGTCCAACTCCAGTAAAAACAGCGTTACAAATGGTTGGATTAGATGTAGGTTCTGTACGTTTACCACTTCTTCCATTAACAGAAGAAGAAAGAGTAACGTTACAATCTGTAATGCAATCTATCCCTCGTTAATAAAAAATGACCTAGTGTAGAACTAGGTCATTTTTTATTATATGCAAATCTTTTCCTCTTTTTCTTACTTATATGTGTTCTTATAAGAATATTAATCGCTTCTTCATTATGTGTATAAGAAAATAATCGTATCCCTTTAACTGAGTCAAAAAATGATAGATATTATGGCATAAACGTAATAAACTACGGTGTCTGTTTTTAGAGAAATCCCCTCAAATGTGACGTAATTCATAAAAAAACTCCATTTTGTAAGTGTTTTTGTTGGATTCTAGAAAAATAAATCTTGAAACTCCCTATTATGAAATGAATTTAGCGTATGTATGGCTAGTTCTTCAAAATAATATGGAGTATAAAATCGGAGTAAATATAAAGGAAATACGTTCGATACTTTTGTTGTCATTCCGTTCTTTTCCTCTTTCTTTCGCACGATTTAACTTGTGTTCTATTTCTTGTATCAGGTATAATATGGCTAAGTAGCTTAGTACGGGTATGCTTAGCAAAATTGGGAAAAATTATAATTTAATTAAATTTTCATATCATATCGAATAAGATATTTGATTTATATAATGAAAGAGAGGTGAAACCTGGTTTAAAAAATAAACAAGGACATGATATCGCATAACGGTAAGGACATTCGTCTTGGACGGTGAAAATATGGTGGTTGTAGAGTTTCCCCTGGTGTCTCTGCAATTTTAGTGAAATCAGTGTTTGCAAGATTTTTAAACCAGGCAACAACATGAAGAGAAAAGAGAATGAGTCTGTTAAAGTATTTGCTCTTGGTGGAGTAGGTGAAATCGGGAAAAACATGTACTGTGTTGAAATTGATTCTGAAATCTTTATCGTAGATGCAGGGTTAATGTTCCCGGGAGATGAAATGTTTGGAATTGATATCGTTATTCCTGATATTACATATTTAGTGGAAAATCAAGAGCGAGTAAAAGGTTTATTTATTACTCACGGTCATGAAGATCATATTGGTGGAATTGTGTATGTACTTCGTAAATTATCTATTCCAGTCTATGCAACGAAATTAACGGTAGGACTTATACAAGAAAAACTTGGTGAAGCGGGCATGTTAGGCCGTGTAGACCTAAAAACAATCGATTCAAATTCAACAGTAGAATTTAACACTACAACGGTGTCATTCTTCGGAACGACACATAGTATTCCGGATTCTGTTGGCGTTTGTTTCCATACATCAAAAGGTGCAGTCGTATATACGGGAGACTTTAAATTCGATCAAACTCCAATTGGAAATAGTGGAGCAGACCTTGGTAAAATGGCACAAATCGGAAATGAAGGCGTACTTTGCTTATTATCTGATAGTACAAACGCAGAGCGCCCAGGCTATACAGGTTCAGAAAAAGAAGTTGGTGTAGAAATCTCTAAAGTGTTCTACGGCGCAGAAGGTCGCATTATCGTTGCTTCATTTGCATCGAATGTACATCGTATTCAACAAGTATTTGATGCAGCTGCTGAAACAGGACGAAAAGTAGCAGTAGTAGGACGTAGTATGGTGAAAGTAGTAGACATTGCAAGACGTCTTGGTTATTTAGATGTTCCAGAAGGTATGGTTATTTCATTACAAGAAGTAGACAACTTCCCAGAGAAAAAGGTAGCTATTTTAACGACAGGTAGTCAAGGTGAACCGATGGCTGCTCTATCTAGAATGGCAAAACAAGCGCATAAACAAATTTCAATTCGTAAAGGTGATACTGTTATCATTGCTGCTTCGCCAATTCCGGGTAATGAAATATCTGTATCAAAAATTATTGATTTGTTATTTAGAGCTGGAGCTGAAGTTGTTTATTACGGCGAACGAAAAGTTCACGTGTCAGGTCACGGTAGCCAAGAAGAATTAAAATTAATGTTAAATTTAATGAAACCAAAGTACTTTGTACCCGTACATGGTGAGTTCCGTATGCAAAAAGCACATGCATATTTAGCTGAAGATGTAGGTATTACAAGAGAAAATATCTTTATCGTAGAAAAAGGCGATGTAATTGCTTTTGGTGACGATGAAGCAAACTTAGTCGGTAAAGTACAAGCTGGTAATGTTTTAATTGATGGATTAGGTGTAGGTGACGTTGGTAATATCGTTCTTCGAGATAGAAAGATGTTATCTCAAGATGGAATACTAGTAGTTGTTGTAACGCTTGGTAAAGATGAAAAGAAAATTATCTCTGGCCCAGAAATCATTTCACGTGGTTTCGTATATGTTCGTGAATCAGAAGCGTTAATTGAACGATCTACAGAGATTGTACGTATGATTGTTGAGCAGTCAATTAAAGAATATTCAATTGAATGGTCAATGTTAAAACAAAATATTCGTGAATTATTAGGACAGTTCTTGTACGAAGAGACAAAGAGAAAACCTATGATTTTACCGATTATTATGGAAGTATAAAAAGATCACCCTTATGGGTGATTTTTTTTCTTTTTAACCCTATCGAATGAAATTTATAACTTAAGAAATAATAGTTATATACGAGTGAAAGGGGATGCGAAATGACAGAACGTGATCGATATACAAATGAAGAAAAAGAAGCTGAGCCAAAAGAAGCTGGAAAAGAGGCTTCAATAGTTGAAAAAATTCAACAGCTTGGACAGACAAATGTACCACAGATGAATGAATCACGTATTCATTGTTTAACGATTATCGGACAAGTGGAAGGTCATGTTCAATTACCACCGCAAAATAAAACAACAAAATATGAGCATATCATTCCGCAAATTGTTGCGATTGAACAAAATCCGAAAATTGAAGGTTTGCTTTTAATATTAAATACAGTTGGAGGTGACGTTGAAGCTGGGCTAGCAATTTCTGAAATGGTAGCTTCACTTTCAAAACCAACAGTATCTCTAGTTTTAGGTGGGGGACATTCCATCGGTGTACCGATTGCTGTTTCTACTGACTATTCGTTTATTGCGGAAACTGCGACGATGACAATTCATCCAATTCGTTTAACAGGTCTTGTCATAGGTGTGCCACAAACATTTGAGTATTTGGATAAGATGCAAGAAAGAGTCATTCGTTTTGTGACGAAGCACTCGAAAGTAACAGAAGATCGTTTTAAAGAGCTTATGTTTGCGAAAGGAAATTTAACGCGAGATATTGGGACGAATGTAATTGGTGGGGATGCAGTAAAGTACGGTCTTATAGATGATGTCGGCGGTATTGGAAATGCGATTCGAAAATTAAACGAATTAATAGATGTTCGTGCGGAAGATAGTACAGAAGGGACAATGCTACAATGATTTTATATACAATTATGCCAGAGCAACTTGTGTATCCGGTCGATTATTCACAATGTGAAAGTCAAAAAGTTGTAAATATAAATGGTGTGGAATTAATGGTTTCTGAAGAGGAACATGGATGTTATTCTATTGTACGTGTGCTAAGTACGGACCCACTTCACTATTTAGAGTTTGAGCCCGGTCAGAAAATAACCTTTTAGCAAAAAGAAGGATTTTGTTTAGAAGCTATGGTATAATATAAAAAACAAGACGGTTGAGCAGCCATGAGTAGGCTGCTTTCTTCTGTTTATTTAGCATTTTACAAGAAGTGTAAAAATAGAAGATATAAAGACCAGAAAAATAGAGAAAACAGACATATAAATAGAGCGTTTTGAAGGGAGCTTTACTTATATGTAGAACACGAGGTGAAGAAATGGCAAAACAAAAGCAAAGAGGGACGAAGGCAAAGGCAAGACGTACGATAAAGCCAACTTTGTATTATGAAATCGTCGGTTTAACTCTTTTTGCACTTTCAATCATTACGATTTTACAGCTAGGCGTTGTAGGGAAATCGTTTGTGTTATTTTTTCGCTTCTTCTTTGGTGAGTGGTACATAATTGGTGTGTTAGGTGTAATAGCTTTATCGGTTTCCTTTGTTATAAAACGCGGATGGCCGAACCTTTTAAATAAACGATTAATTGGATTTTATTTAATTGTATTGGCGATATTAATGTTTAGTCATATTACATTATTTAACCTTCTTACAAAAGATGGAGCAGTGCAAAATACTTCTGTTATTGTGAGTACGAAAGATAACTTCTTTCTTGAAATGAAAAAGGGGCCAGATAGCGTTCATTTAGGTGGTGGTATGTTTGGTGCGCTTATGTTCGCAACATGTTACTTCTTATTTGACGAAGTAGGAGCTTATATCATTGGTATTATTCTAGTTATTCTCGGTATACTTTGTATAACAAATAAGCATATTGGAGAAGTGTTAGCTCCAGTTGGTAGAATTCTTAGAAGTCAGTTTCAAGTGATGCAAGGGGATTATAAAGATTGGAGAGCCAAAAGAACGGCTGAACAAACAGAAAAGAAAAAAACAACAAGAAGCACAAGAAGCAAACGTGCTGCAGAACAAGAAGAAATTATTGAGCCGATGGAAGAAATCTCAATTGATCCTCCGATTATTTCGAATTTCACTGAGAATTATCCTGTAAATGAAGAAGAGGATAAACGAATCGAAGTAGAGCAAGAAGAGTTGATCACTTCACCGTTTATTGAAGAGACTCCGCCAATTGAAGAACCAAAGAAAAAGCGTGGAGAAAAAATTGTTGAATCGTTAGAGAGTGAAGCGCAAGCACCTCCTATGCAATTTTCAAATGTAGAAAATAAAGATTACAAGCTTCCTTCACTTGATATATTAAAATTTCCAAAGAATAAGCAAGTTACAAATGAAAATGCGGAAATTTATGAGAATGCTCGTAAATTAGAACGTACATTCCAAAGTTTCGGAGTGAAAGCGAAAGTAACAAAAGTGCATAGAGGTCCTGCAGTTACAAAATATGAAGTGTATCCTGATATGGGGGTAAAGGTAAGCAAAATTGTCAGTTTAAGTGATGATTTAGCCCTTGCTTTAGCTGCAAAGGACATTCGTATTGAAGCGCCAATTCCCGGGAAATCAGCTGTAGGGATCGAAGTTCCAAACTCAGAAGTTTCGATGGTAACGCTGAGGGAAGTTCTTGACTCTAAGGCTAATAATCATCCGGAAGAGAAGTTGTTAATTGGTCTTGGCCGAGATATTACAGGTGAAGCTGTATTAGCCCGGCTAAATAAAATGCCTCATTTACTCGTAGCTGGTGCGACAGGTAGCGGGAAAAGTGTATGTATTAACGGTATTATTGTTAGTATTTTAATGCGTGCAAAACCACATGAAGTAAAATTAATGATGATTGACCCGAAAATGGTAGAGCTAAATGTATATAACGGTGTGCCTCATTTGTTAACGCCAGTTGTAACTGATCCGAAAAAAGCATCGCAAGCATTGAAAAAAGTTGTGAGTGAAATGGAACGTCGTTATGAATTGTTTGCTCATAGTGGTACACGTAACATTGAAGGATACAACGATTATATAAAAGAGCATAATAGTCAATCAGAAGCGAAACAACCCGAATTACCTTATATTGTAGTAATTGTGGACGAGTTAGCAGATTTAATGATGGTTGCTTCGTCTGATGTAGAGGATGCGATTATGCGTCTAGCGCAAATGGCTCGTGCTGCTGGTATTCATTTAATTATTGCAACGCAACGTCCGTCAGTTGACGTTATTACGGGTGTTATTAAAGCAAATATTCCATCACGTATTGCATTCGCTGTATCTTCTCAAACAGATTCTCGTACAATTCTTGACGGTGGTGGTGCAGAGAAGCTACTAGGTCGTGGAGACATGCTGTTTATACCAATTGGTGCATCGAAACCTGTACGTGTACAAGGCGCATTTTTATCAGATGATGAAGTTGAGAGAGTTGTAGAATATGTTATTGGACAGCAAAAAGCACAATATCAAGAAGATATGATTCCGCAAGATGTTCCTGATACGAAGCAGGAAGTAGAAGATGAATTATATGATGAAGCGGTTCAACTTGTAGTGGAAATGCAAACAGCATCTGTTTCTATGTTACAACGTAGGTTTAGAGTAGGTTATACGCGAGCTGCTCGCCTAATTGATGCAATGGAAATGAATGGTGTAGTAGGTCCGTATGAAGGGAGTAAACCGAGAGAAGTACTCATTAATGATGTACAAGAAAAAAGTTCTTAAAAAAAGCCTAATTGTTTTTACAATTAGGCTTTTTTATATAGTGTTTTTGTTATATACTATACTCAGCGGTAAAGAAAGGGCTTACATTTAGGGGTGCCCTTTAGAATACGAATACTTTGAGTATGTTTTATGTAAATGTTCGATATTTAATGCAGAAAAATGTTAGATTTTGTTGACACGTATGAGAGCAAGTGGTAAGATTACTTCGAAAAGAATCACTGCCTCATATAATCTTGGAGATAAGGTCCATAAGTTTCTACCTGGCAACCATGAATTGCTAGACTATGAGGGGAAAAGTGTGTAACAAAGGATGTAAAGGATCTTTGTGCCGAACTTTTTCTCGAAATGAGGAATGTTTATGGTGCAAAGTTTTTTTTATGCAATAAAGAGTGAAAATTGTATTTTAAAAAATTATTATTATTTATTCGACAATTACACTTATTTTGGTGTTTAGTCATTTGTACTATGTTGTAAGTTGAAAAAAGAGAAAAGAAGTCTTACATCAGAGGTCGAATAATTGAAATGCGGGGGAGTCTTATGTCAGTAAAATCTGATAGTCGTCACCTATATCTACGGGTGATTGATCACATCAAAGAAAAAATTAAAGATGGAGCTTATAAAGAACGACAAAAGTTACCATCAGAGTTTGATTTAGCGAAAGAACTTGGCGTAAGTAGAGCGACTTTAAGGGAAGCGTTGCGTATTTTAGAAGAAGAAAATGTTGTCATTCGTAGACATGGTGTAGGGACATTTGTAAATGCAAAGCCATTATTTTCTTCTGGAATAGAACAACTTTCTAGTATTACAGATATGATTTCTAGTGTGGGGAAAACACCAGGAACAATCTTTTTATCATCATCTACTACAACTTTAACAGAAGAGGAAAAAGAGAAGTTTAATAGTGAAGATGGTTTTAATGCAGTGATGATTGAACGCGTGCGTACAGCAGATGGGGAACCTGTTGTGTATTGTATCGATAAACTTGCAAAAGAAATATTGCCAGACTTATCGGGTTACAATGAGGAATCATTATTAACGGTGATACATAATAACACGCATAAGCGCATAACATATGCGGTTGCTCACATTGAGCCAATTGGCTATCACCCTAAAATCTCACCAATTTTAGAATGTGAGCCTGAAACAGCACTGCTTGTATTAAAACAAATGCACTATGATCAAAATGATGAGCCAATCTTATATTCTATCAATTACTTTAGAGCTGATAAATTTAGCTTCCACGTATTAAGAAAGCGTATGTAGGTAAATTCCTTTTTAGGGAGGTGACAGCAAGAAGTAAGGAACAGCAGCGTAAGAATAAATAAATATATATCATTTTTGGAGGGGTTTCTAGTATGAAGAAAAAAGCAGGCCTTTTATTATCATTAACTTTAGCAGCAAGTACAGTTTTAGGTGCATGTGGTAACTCGGATAAGGCGAGCAGTGACAAGAAAGACACGAAAGACAATAAAGACTTCAAGGTTGGTCTCGTAACGGATGTTGGGGGCGTTGATGATAAGTCATTTAACCAATCTTCTTGGGAAGGGTTACAAAAGTTTGGTAAAGATAATGGTTTAAAAGAAAAGACAAATTATCGTTACCTTCAGTCTGAAAAAGAAGCTGATTATATTCCGAATTTAAAAAAATTCTCAAAAGATAAATATGATTTAACATTCGGAATTGGTTATAAATTAGAAGGTGCAATTAAAGAAGTAGCAAAAGAATCTTCAAAACAACAATTTGCAATCGTAGATACTGTTGTAGATGCACCGAACGTAACGAGTATTACGTTTAAAGATCATGAAGGATCATTCCTTGTAGGTGCGGTAGCAGCTATGTCAACAAAATCGAATAAAGTAGGATTTGTTGGTGGAATGAAAAGTGATTTAATTAGTAAATTTGAAAATGGATTTAAAGCTGGTGCAAAGGCAGTAAATCCAAACATTGAAATCGTATCTGAATATGCAGAAGCATTCGATAAGCCTGAAAAAGGTACAGTTCTTGCTTCAGCAATGTATGGTCAAGGCGTAGACGTAATTTATCATGCTGCTGGTGGTACAGGTAACGGTGTGTTCACAGAAGCGAAAAACCGTAAGAAAAAAGGTGAAAATGTTTGGGTAATCGGTGTTGACCGTGACCAACATCAAGAAGGTATGCCTGAAAATGTAACATTAACTTCAATGATTAAACGTGTTGATGTAGCAGTAGAAAAAGTAGCTAAAGAAGCAAAAGATGGGAATTTAAAAGGCGGGAAAATTGAAGAGTTTGGCTTAAAAGATGACGGTATTGGTATTTCAAAAACAACTGATAACGTGAAAAAAGTTAACCCTGAAATTTTAACAAAAGTAGAAGAGCTTGAAAAGAAAATTACAGCCGGTGAAATTAAAGTGCCAGCTACAGATAAAGAGTATAAAGAATATGAAGCTTCTCTAAAAAAATAAATAGAGAAATAGCAAAGGTTAGTTCATAGAACTAACCTTTGTATGTATAAAACTTCCGAATTGCTTAATAAGTTAATAGTGTAATAGGGAATGTTCCCTGTTAAAAGGAGGAACACAATGGAATACGTAATTGAGATGAATAACATTACGAAAGTATTCCCAGGCATTGTAGCGAATGATGATATTACGCTGCAAGTAAAGCAGGGTGAGATACATGCTTTACTTGGAGAAAATGGTGCAGGGAAATCCACATTGATGAATGTACTATTTGGTTTGTACCAACCAGAGCAGGGTGAAATTAAAATTAAAGGTAAACCTGTAAAAATCACAAATCCGAATATAGCAAATGACCTTGGTATTGGAATGGTCCATCAACACTTTATGCTTGTTCATAATTTTACAGTTACAGAGAATATTATTCTCGGAAATGAACCGAAGAAAAAAGGGAAAATTGCTGTTGAGGAAGCTGCTAAAGAAATTCAAAAACTGTCTGAACAATACGGTTTATCTGTAGATCCATATGCGAAAATACAGGATATTTCAGTTGGTATGCAGCAGCGTGTTGAGATTTTGAAAACTCTTTACCGCGGTGCAGAAATTTTAATATTTGATGAACCAACAGCTGTGTTAACACCGCAAGAAATTCATGAGCTAATTCAAATTATGAAAAAGCTTGTGCAAGAAGGAAAATCTATTGTTCTTATTACACATAAGTTGAAAGAAATTATGGAAGTTTGCGATCGTTGTACGATTATTCGTAAAGGAAAAGGGATTGGAACGGTTGACGTTGCAAATACGGATGAAAATAAACTTGCAGAATTAATGGTCGGACGTCAAGTGAATTTTAAAACAGAAAAAATAGACGCGAAGCCAAAAGAAGAGGTACTTTCAATTGCAAACCTTGTTGTTCACGATGCACGTCAACTACCTGCTGTAAAAGGCCTTGACTTAACTGTTCGTGCGGGGGAAATTGTTGGGATTGCAGGGATTGATGGAAACGGACAAAGTGAATTAATAGAAGCAATTACTGGTTTACGAAAAGTTGAGTCAGGTTCTATTGCAATTAAAGGAAAAGAAATAACAAATTGGCCTGTTAGAAGAATAACAGAAGAAGGAATTGGTCATATTCCAGAAGATCGTCATAAACACGGACTCGTTCTTGATTTTTCTGTTAGAGATAATATAGTTCTGCAAACGTATTATAAAAATCCATTTTCAAAGAAAGGGATTTTAAATTTCAGCAAAATTACAGAAAAAGCAAAGGCTCTTATTGAACAGTTTGATGTGCGTACACCTAGTGAGCAAACGTTAGCACGCGCTCTATCTGGGGGGAATCAACAAAAAGCAATTATTGCACGTGAAGTAGACCGAAATCCAGATTTATTAATTGCGGCACAGCCAACACGTGGTTTAGATGTAGGAGCAATTGAATTTATTCATAAGAGATTAATAGAGCAAAGGGATAAAGGAAAAGGTGTATTACTTTTATCATTAGAGTTAGATGAAATCTTAAATGTTAGCGATCGAATTGCTGTTATTTATGAAGGGGAAATTGTAGCAATAGTTGATGCGAAAGAAACGAATGAACAACAGCTTGGATTGTTAATGGCTGGAGGAACAAAGAAGGAGCAGGTGGGTACAAATGGCTAAAAAGCTTTTAACAGAACGAACGATAAATATTTTAGTCCCAGTACTATCCGTTATTTTCGGCTTACTTGTAGGAGCGATTGTAATGCTAGTTAGTGGCTATGATCCAATTGTTGGTTATAGTGCACTTTGGACAGGAATGTTCGGCAGCGCAAGTGCGATTGGTGAAACGCTTCGTACAATGATACCGCTTATTCTTGCTGGCTTATCGGTGGCGTTTGCATTTCGTACAGGTTTATTTAATATCGGGGTAGAGGGTCAATTGTTAGTTGGTTGGCTTGCAGCGGTTTGGTTCGGTTATGCAGTCTCACTACCAGCTTTCCTTCATATTCCATTATCTATTTTATTTGCAGCATTGGTGGGCGGAATTTGGGGCTTCATTCCGGGATATTTAAAAGGGAAGTTTCAAGTGAATGAAGTTATTGTAACTATTATGATGAACTATATCGCTTTGTATGTAACGTATGACATCATTAAGCGTTTCTTACATGCGGGTAATGACAAAACGTATGATATTAAAGAGAGTGCGTCACTATCTTCAGACTGGCTTGCTTCTATTACTGATGGTTCACGTCTACACTGGGGAATTATTGTAGCAATTTTAATCGCTATTTTAATGTGGTTCTTATTAGATCGAACAACTTTAGGTTACGAATTAAAGTCAGTAGGATTTAATCAGCATGCTTCTCAATATGCAGGTATGAAAGTTTCTCGTAATGTAGTATTCTCCATGACAATTGCTGGTGCATTTGCGGGGATTGGTGGAGCGATGGAAGGATTAGGGACATTCCAGAGTATGACAGCGATGTCTTCGTTTACAGGAGTAGGATTTGATGGGATTGCCGTAGCATTACTTGGAGGGAATAATCCGTTTGGTATAATCCTTTCAGCTTTATTATTTGGTGGTTTGAAAAGTGCTTCCCCTCAAATGAACTTTGAGGCAGATGTACCGTCAGAGCTTATTAATGTAATTATTGCATGTATCATCTTCTTTGTTGCATGTAGTTATGTGTTAAGATGGGCGCTTACACGCATGAGCAAGGAGGGGAAATAAATGAGCTTTTTAGATATATTAGCCATTCTTGTGACGGGTACGTTATATACATCGGCACCTATCATTTTCACAGCACTAGGTGGTGTATTTAGTGAACGATCGGGTGTTGTAAACATCGGATTAGAAGGACTAATGCTATTTGGTGCATTTATTGGAGTCGTTACAAACTTATTAATGGGTGATACTTGGGGAACGATGACTCCGTGGATTGCGTTACTATTTGCGGCAATTGGTAGTGGGTTATTTGCATTACTTCATGCGGTAGCTTCTATTACATTCCGAGCAGATCAAGTTGTAAGTGGTGTAGCCATTAACTTCTTATCTCTTGGTTTAACAGTATTTGCAATTAAGAAGATTTTTGATAAAGGGCAGACTGACTTTATTCAGTATCGTATTGAAAAGATTGATATTCCAGGCCTTTCGGATATTCCGGTTTTAGGGAAAATATTTTTCTCGAACGTACCAATAACGTCATATATTGCCATTATTTTAGCATTCGTTGTTTGGTATGTTATTTATAAAACACCGTTCGGTCTTCGTCTACGTGCTGTTGGTGAACACCCAATGGCAGCGGATACGATGGGGATTAACGTATATAAAATGCGCTATATTGGAGTCTGTATTTCAGGAGTGTTTGCTGGAATTGGTGGAGCGATTTTTGCAATGTCAATTTCTAATAACTTCTCAGGGGCAACTATTACAGGACAAGGTTTCTTAGCTTTAGCTGCTATGATTTTTGGAAAGTGGAATCCACTAGGCGCACTAGGTGCAGCTCTATTCTTTGGTTTTGCGCAATCTCTAAGTGTAACGGGCGGAACAATCCCTGTATTAGATCAAATTCCAAGTGTTTTATTAACGATATTACCATATATATTCACAATATTAGCGCTTGTCGGTTTTGTAGGTCGTTCTGAAGCTCCGAAAGCTTTAGGAACTCCTTATGAAAAAGGAAAACGATAAGTATTTTATAAGTATAAAAAAGCTCGCACATTAGTGTGGGCTTTTTTACATAGAATATATTTAATACGGAATTTTACTATGTTCCTTACATATTAAAGTTTTTAGAAAGAATCATATGTAAGCATAATAAGGGAGAAAAGTTGATTTTTTATTTCTAAAAACTGTATATTGAAGAGGAATATTCCTATATACGTAAAGGAGGGCTATAAATGAAACTAATGGAACAACAACTACATGAGTTAGGTGGTTTGCGCGTACATATTATTCCGACTGATAAATATAAAACGAATACCTTTGTATTTCGTTTTAAAGCGCCTTTAAATGAGGAGACGGTGACAGAGCGTGCCCTATTGCCATACGTATTGCAAAGTGCGACAGAAAAATTACCTTCTGTAATTCGTCTTCGTCAATATTTAGAAGAATTATACGGATCTTCTTTAGCGGTAGATGTAAGTAAAAAAGGGGAAGACCATATTATCTCCATTTATGTAGACATTGCAAATGAAGTTTATTTACATGATGCACCACCGTTATTTGAAAAAGCGCTTTCTATGTTGTCAGATATTGTGTTACATCCAGCAACGGAGGGGAACGGTTTCCTATCTTCTATCGTAGAAAGTGAAAAAAGAGCACTGTTACAGAGAATTGAAGCTACTTATGATGATAAAATGCGTTATGCAAACGAGCGTTTAATTGAAGAAATGTGCAAAGTAGAACCGTATCGTTTAAGTGCAAATGGAAAAAAAGAGAGTGTTATGTCTATTACAAATGAAAGTTTGTATCAATATTATCAAAAGGTGTTAGCGGAAGATGAAATGGATCTATATATTATTGGTGATATTTCAGAAAACGCCGTTGATCTTGTAAGTAAGTATTTTTCTATTTCAACTCGTCCAGTGAGAGAAAGAAATGTACTCCTTCATAGACGAAATAATGAAGAAAAAGAAGTTGTTGAAAAACAAGAATTAAAACAAAGTAAATTACACATCGGTTATCGTACATTTGTCACATATAAAGATGAAGATTATTTTGCATTGCAATTGTTCAATGGATTGTTTGGTGGCTTTTCTCATTCGAAGTTATTCGTAAATGTGCGTGAAAAAAATAGTTTAGCGTACTATGCAGCATCGCGCTTTGAAAGTCATAAAGGTTTATTATTTGTTATGTCAGGAATCGAAGCGAAAAATTATGAAAAAGCAGTTGAGATTATTAAAGAACAAATGCTTGCGATGCAAAACGGAGAGTTTTCTGAAGAAGAAATACATCAAACAAAAAGTGTCATCCAAAATCAAATATTAGAGGCAATTGATACACCACGTGGCTTTGTAGAAATGCTATATCATGGTATTATTTCAGATCGTACACGTCCAGTTGAAGAATGGCTTACAGGTATAGAAAGTGTGACGAAAGAAGAAATTGTAAAAGTTGCTAAAAATATTGAACTAGATACAATTTACTTTTTACAAGGAACGGAGGGAGAGTAAATGGAGAAAATTGTTTATGAGCAATTAAAAGAAACACTCTATTATGAAAAACTTCCTAATGGATTAGATGTATATGTTTTACCGAAACAAGGATTTAATAAAACATTTGCGACGTTTACGACGAAATATGGTTCTGTAGATAATACATTTGTACCATTAGGGAAAGAAGAAATGATTCGTGTGCCTGATGGAATTGCACATTTTCTTGAGCATAAATTATTTGAAAAAGAAGATCACGATGCTTTCCAATTGTTTAGTAAACAAGGAGCATCGGCAAATGCTTTTACATCCTTTACACGAACAGCTTACCTTTTTTCATGTACTTCAAACGTAGAACAAAATTTAAATACATTGCTAAACTTCGTGCAAGAGCCTTATTTCTCTGAAAAAACGGTTGAAAAAGAGAAGGGGATAATTGGGCAAGAAATTCAAATGTATCAAGATAACCCAGATTGGCGTTTGTACTTCGGGTTAATTGATAGCTTGTTTGTAAAACACCCAATTAAAATTGATATTGCAGGGACAATCGAATCTATTAGTAAAATTACGAAAGATTTATTGTATGAATGTTATGAAACATTTTATCATCCGAGCAATATGTTATTATTTGTTGTGGGTGCAATTGATCCAGAGAAAACAATGGATTTAGTACGTGAAAATCAAGCGAAAAAAGATTATAAAAACCAGCCAGAAATTGTGCGTTCATTTGAAGAAGAACCAAATGAGGTAAATGAAAAGAAAAAAATTATTTCAATGCCTGTGCAAACACCGAAATGTTTAGTTGGTATTAAAGCGACTAATTTAAAGGAAAAGGGGCAAGCGCTTTTAAAACAAGAAATTGCGCTTACGTTACTCTTAGATTATTTATTTGGGAAAAGTTCTGTTAATTACGAAACTTTATATAATGAAGGGCTTATTGATGATTCATTCTCGTATGACTATACAGAAGAAAATAACTTCGGTTTTGCAATGGTTGGCGGTGATACGAAACAACCTGATGAATTGGCAAATCGTTTAAAAGATATTTTATTAAAAACAGATTATGATCAATTAGATGCGGCGGCATTAGAACGAGTGAAGAAAAAGAAAATTGGTGGTTTTTTACGCTCGTTGAATTCACCAGAATATATTGCAAATCAATTTACACGATACGCGTTTAATGAATCTAGCCTATTTGACGCATTGACTGTATTAGAAGGACTAACCGTTCAAGACTTACAAGAAGTAGCGAAATTATTGTTATCAGAAGACAAAATGAGTATTTGTCAGGTGTTACCGAAAAAATAAAATTAAAAAGATACCCTCATCTTATCATTGAAAAATTGTAAGATGAGGGTATTATTTAGTTATGTGAAAATTGAACTTGTAGAGATAAGAGAGGGACTTTATGAAAAAGTATGCGTTAGTAACTGGAGGGAGCGGAGGAATTGGCTCTGCTATTTCGAAACAATTAATTCAAGATGGATATACAGTTTATGTTCATTACAATAACAGTGAAGAAAAGGTATTGGAATTGCAGAAGGCATGGGGAGAAGTTATCCCTGTTCAAGCGAATTTAGCTTCTAGTGATGGAGCAGAGCAATTGTGGGGACAAATTGAACATCCTATTGATGTTATTGTATACGCAGCTGGGAAGAGTATTTTTGGACTAGTAACAGATGTAACAAACGATGAATTGGATTATATGGTAGAACTTCAAGTGAAGAACGTATATAAATTACTTTCTATGGCACTTCCGCCTATGATCGGGAGAAGAAGTGGTAATATTGTAATTGTTTCATCTATATGGGGACAAATAGGGGCTTCTTGTGAAGTGCTTTATTCAATGGTAAAAGGGGCACAAAATTCATATGTGAAAGCTTTAGCGAAAGAAGTTTCTTTAAGTGGATTACGTGTGAATGCAGTAGCACCAGGAGCAATTGAAACGGAAATGTTAAGTGTTTTTTCTGAAGAAGATAAAATGGGAATTGCTGAAGATATACCATTAGGTAGAATAGGATTACCAGAAGAAGTAGCGAAAACAGTTTCATTCCTCGTATCACCAGGAGCGTCTTACATAACTGGACAAATTATCGGAGTGAATGGCGGTTGGCACTGCTAAAAAATTCTTACATAAAAAATGAATAGTTGCACAAATTAAGGATGATTTTATTACTCAATAGTGAGGTGCTTAATTATGTCAGTATTAGATAATTTTGATCAGTGGAAGAGCTTTTTAGGAGAACGTTTAGAGCAAGCGCAAGACAAAGGTTTAGATGGCGGTGCGGTATCAGATATGGCGTTTCGTGTTGGCGACTATCTTGCTAATGAGGTAGAAGGACGCAATGACCAAGAGAAATTATTAGCTGAGCTTTGGAAAGTTGCTGATGAACAGGAGCAACATACAATTGCAAATTTAATGGTTAAGTTCGTACAACATAAGTAAAAGTAGAGAGGAGATTCTCCTCTCTACTTTTTTTGTATAATAATTACACAGGGTAGATTATACATTTAGCTTCCCTATTAAGGTGAAATCATATAATATAGTACGTAGGTGTAAAGTAAGCAAGGGGAGTGATCTTGGATGATTGAATGGTATTTTGAATATGAAATACATAAAAACCGACCTGGCTTGCTTGGTGACGTTTCTTCGTTAATCGGTATGCTCGGCATTAATATTGTCACAATTAATGGTGTAGATAATGCACGACGTGGGTTACTTCTTATGTGTGATAATCAAGAGCAAATCTCTAGACTTGAATCAATTTTAAATACGATGGATAACATAACGGTAACGAAATATCGTCCGCCCAAGCTAAGAGATAAGCTAGCGGTTAGACATGGTAGGTACATACAACGAGATGCAGATGATAAGAAAACATTTCGATTTGTGCGTGATGAATTAGGCTTACTTGTAGACTTTATGGCAGAAATTATGAAAAAAGAAGGCCATAAACTAATTGGGATACGCGGAATGCCTCGTGTCGGAAAAACAGAATCCATTGTTGCTGCAAGTGTTTGTGCAAATAAAAGGTGGTTATTTGTATCATCTACTCTTATTAAGCAAACTGTTCGTAGTCAATTAATTGAAGATGAGTATAGCGATGACAATATTTTCATCCTAGATGGAATTGTGTCAACGAAGCGTGCTAACGAAAGACATTGGCAGCTCGTTCGTGAAATTATGAGATTGCCTGCAACGAAAGTTGTGGAACATCCTGATGTATTTGTGAGTCAGTCAGAATACACATTGGATGATTTTGATTATATTATCGAGTTGCGTAACGATTATGATGAAGAAATTCAATATAATTTAGTAGATGAAATTGAGCAAGGTACGCAAAATAATTTCTCTATGTTTGACTTTTAAAGAAATATTGAGGTGTTAGTAGTGACGGAATTGGGACAAAAGCTGAAAGAAGCAAGAGAAGCGAAAGGCTTGTCTATTGATCAGCTGCATGAGATTACAAAAATTCAAAAACGCCATTTAGTGGCAATTGAAGAAGGCAATTATGATGTATTGCCAGGAGCTTTTTATGCGCGTGCATTCATTAAACAATACGCAGATGCGGTTGGATTAAATGGAGAGGAACTGCTCGTAGAACATCAGAGTACGATACCACAATCTGAAAAGCGTGAAGTTCCACAAGTATCAACGGGACAAAAAACACAAGAAACAATGCAAAAATCTTCATCATGGCCAATTGCAGATCACATGCCGAAAATCTTAGTTGCGCTGTTAGTAATCGCAGTTGGAGTGGTAATCTGGTTTGTGTTTCAAGCGTTAACTGGAAAAGATGATGAAAAAGTTCCGAGTGCTCAAAGTGAGAAAATTGAAGTTCAAAAAGCGAAAGATTCTCCGTTAGATACGAAGAAAGATGAAGTGAAAGCGGAAGAGCCAAAAAAAGAGGAACCAAAGAAAGAAGAACCAAAGAAAGAGGAGCAACCAGCACAACCAACTGGACAGCAAGAAGTGAAAGTAGTTGGAACAACTGGAAAGGTATCTACTTTGGAAATTCATAATAATAAAACATTAGAACTGGAATTATCGGGTAAAGGTGCGAGTTATGTAGATGTTAAAGATGATGCTGGGAATGTGATTCTAAACGCTACAGTACAAGAGGGCCAAATAGAAAAACGTGATGTATCAACATTAAAAGAAGTGCGACTTAATATTGGAAATGCAACGAATGTTGAAGTTAAACTGAATGGCCAAGTGGTCGCTTATCCATTGGATCCAGAAAAAGAACTTCACCAAAGATTGGTGATAAAAAACCAGGGGATAGAGCAACCTGCACAATAACAGTCATCGCTTCGATGACTTTTTTTCGATGAACAAATGTTTTTGATATGATGGAGGAATAGCTGTGAATTTACCAAATAAAATTACAATATCTAGAATCTTCTTAATTCCAATTTTTATGGTAATTATGTTAGCACCCTTTGATTGGGGTTCATACAAAATTGGTGATGTTGATTTACCGATTCAACATTTAGTGGGGGCACTTATCTTTATCATTGCTTCAGCTACAGATTGGATTGATGGACATTACGCAAGAAAATATAATCTTGTAACGAATTTAGGGAAGTTTCTTGACCCGTTAGCTGATAAATTACTTGTTTCGGCAGCACTTATTACATTGGTAGAGATGCAATATGTACCGGCTTGGATTGTTATTGTAATTATCAGTCGTGAGTTTGCGGTAACTGGTTTACGTCTTGTACTTGCTGGAACAGGGGAAGTAGTTGCAGCAAACCAGCTAGGAAAAATTAAGACATGGACACAAATTATTGCGATTGCAGCATATTTATTACACGATGTACCTTTAAATTTAATCCATATTCCAGTTGCGGATATCTTCATATGGATTGCATTAATCTTTACTGTTATTTCAGGATGGGATTATTTCTGGAAAAATAGAGCTGCTTTTGTAAACTCAAAATAGAAGTTTATGGGGGAATTGGGATGAATGCTGAGATTATTGCGGTTGGAACTGAATTATTACTTGGACAAATTGCAAATACAAATGCCCAGTTTTTATCTGAAAAGTTAGCTTCAATCGGAATTAACGTGTACTATCATACTGTTGTTGGTGATAATAATAAGCGATTGCAAAAGGCGATTGAAGCTGCGGAAGAACGTGCTGATATACTTATTTTTACAGGTGGATTAGGACCGACAAAAGATGATTTAACGAAAGAAACGATAGCTGCTAGTTTAGATGAAGAGCTTGTGTATGATGAAAAGGCATTAGCCTTAATAAGTAATTACTTTAAGCGTACAGGCCGTGAATTTACGGAGAATAATAAAAAGCAAGCGCTCGTTTTAAATGGAGCAACAGTATTTGCAAATGACCACGGTATGGCGCCGGGTATGGGGGTAAATAAGAACGGAAAAGTTTATATTTTATTACCAGGGCCGCCAAAAGAAATGAAACCAATGTATGTAAGTTACGTAGAGCCTTTTTTACGTAATTTTACAACAGGAGAAAACATTTATTCTCGTGTGCTTCGTTTCTTCGGCATTGGGGAGTCCCAATTAGAGGTGAAAGTTCAAGATTTAATTGATGGACAAACAAACCCAACAATTGCCCCGTTAGCAAATGATGGAGAAGTGACATTACGTTTAACCGCTAAGCATCAAAATGTTAGCGAAGCGGAGAAACTAATTCAACATGTGGAAGATTTGATTTTAGAAAGAGTAGGAGAATTTTTCTACGGATATGACCAAGAATTTTTGCATTATAAGGCAATCGAGTTATTGAAGAGAAAAGGGTTAACTTTAGCGTGTGCAGAAAGTTTAACAGGTGGTCTTTTTGGAAATCAAGTAACTGAAAACGCTGGTGCTTCTTCTGTGTTTAAAGGCGGTGTCATTTGTTATCATAATGATGTGAAGCAATATGTTTTACGTGTGCCTGAAGAAGTGTTGCATACTGATGGTGCAGTTAGTAAAGAATGTGCTCGTTATCTTGCTGAAAATGTTAAGGATGTACTAAAAGCGGATATTGGAATTAGTTTCACTGGGGTAGCAGGGCCAGATGCTTCAGAACAGAAAGAACCAGGAACAGTATTTGTTGGGCTTTCGATTAAGGATGAACCAACTGTAGTCTTTCCTCTTAATTTAAGCGGAAGTCGTCAACAAATTAGAGAACGAACAGCAAAATATGGATTTTATCATTTATATAAAAAGCTAGAAGAGATATAAGTTTCTTCTAGTTTTTTTACGGTTAAATTTAGATATTATTTGATAGAAAATAAAAAAAATCGAATAAATGTTCGATTTTTGTTGGCAAATTGAATTGAAAATAGGTATAATAAGATTAGCAATTCAGTTAAGGAGGAATTTTGAATGAGTGATCGTCAAGCAGCGTTAGATATGGCGTTAAAACAAATAGAGAAGCAATTCGGTAAAGGTTCAATTATGAAATTAGGAGAACAAGCGGAGCGTAGAGTTTCTACGGTTTCTAGTGGTTCTTTAGCACTTGATGTGGCACTAGGGGTAGGCGGATATCCACGTGGCCGTATTATCGAAATTTACGGACCTGAAAGTTCAGGTAAAACGACAGTTTCATTACATGCAATTGCAGAAGTACAACGTCAAGGTGGACAAGCAGCATTCATCGATGCGGAGCACGCAATGGATCCTGTATATGCACAAAAATTAGGCGTTAACATAGATGAATTACTATTATCACAGCCTGATACAGGGGAGCAAGGATTAGAAATCGCGGAAGCACTTGTACGAAGTGGTGCGGTTGACATTATCGTAATTGACTCTGTAGCAGCTCTTGTACCGAAAGCAGAGATTGAAGGCGACATGGGTGACTCACACGTAGGTTTACAAGCACGTTTAATGTCACAAGCACTTCGTAAGCTTTCAGGAGCAATCAACAAATCAAAAACAATTGCAATCTTTATTAACCAAATTCGTGAAAAAGTTGGGGTTATGTTCGGAAACCCAGAAACAACTCCAGGTGGTCGTGCGTTGAAATTCTATTCAACTGTTCGTCTTGAAGTGCGTCGTGCGGAGCAATTAAAGCAAGGTAACGACATCGTTGGTAATAAAACAAAAGTAAAAGTAGTGAAAAATAAAGTAGCACCACCATTCCGTGTTGCTGAAGTTGATATTATGTACGGAGAAGGTATTTCAAGAGAAGGTGAAATCTTGGATATGGCTTCTGAGCTTGATATCGTTCAAAAGAGCGGTGCTTGGTATTCTTATAATGAAGAACGCCTAGGACAAGGTCGTGAAAATTCGAAGCAGTTCTTAAAAGAAAATACAGATTTAAGAGAAGAAATTGCTTTCTTTATTCGTGAGCATCACGGAATTAGTGAAGATTCTGGTGCTGAGGGCGCAGAAGATTCAACTCTTCTTGATTAAAAAAATAAAAGACACGGCCTCGTGTCTTTTATTTTTTTATCTACTATTAAGGAGCATAATACTATAGATAAAAAATATTTTTTTACTTCAAATGCGTTGTGTAAAGAGGGATATATAAATATTTTAAGTAAAAGAAATGGGAATTACTAAGGTTTTCCAGTATAGTAGGCTCCTTACTTTTAAAATTTAGGTCACATTCAAGGCTGAAGGCAAAGAAAGTAAAAGTAGACAACGCTTGACAATGAAAATTACGATAGATACAATGAGAATGTATATTTTTTCTTATATACAATATACTCTTCTCAAGAAGAGAAGTAATATTCGGAGTAAGGTTTAAATCTTACCGAAATAATAATATGACATTTTAATTGTGAAATGAAGAAAGTCCCTTAAAAAAGCGGGACGACGGTCTTTGCTGTATGTTGTAATTCAATGTACATGCCGACAGTCTTTTTTCATTCATAGCAAGGGGAGGTGAAATCATGACGAGTACAGTTTGGATACTCATCTCCATTTTGCTTGCAACAGTCGGTGCAGTTGTTGGCTTTTTTGTTCGAAAGTCTATTGCTGAAGCGAAGATTAATGGTGCGGCTAATGAAGCGAGACGTATTTTAGACGAAGCGAATCGTGATGCTGAAGCACTTAAGAAAGAAGCGCTTTTAGAAGCAAAGGATGAAATTCATACACTTCGTACAGAAGCTGAATTAGAAATTCGTGACCGTAGAAGCGAATTACAAAAACAAGAAAATCGTTTAATGCAAAAAGAAGAGAACCTTGATCGTAAAGACGAAACGCTCGATAAACGCGAGCAACAGTTAGAGAAGAAAGAGGAATCTCTTGTAGCGAGACAACAACAGATTGAAGAGTTGGAAAGCAAAGTGGGAGAGTTAGTTCAAAAGCAACAAACAGAATTAGAGCGCATTTCCAATCTGACACGCGAACAAGCGAAAGCAATTATTCTTGGTAAAGTAGAAAGTGAAGTTTCTCATGAAATCGCTGTTATGGTAAAAGAGAGTGAAGTTCGCGCGAAAGAAGAAGCGGATAAGAAAGCAAAAGAGATTTTATCTCTTGCAATGCAAAGATGTGCAGCTGATCATGTTGCTGAAACAACCGTTTCGGTTGTAAATCTTCCAAATGACGAAATGAAGGGACGTATTATCGGGCGTGAAGGTCGTAATATTCGTACGTTAGAAACGTTAACGGGTATTGACTTAATTATCGATGATACACCAGAGGCAGTAATCCTTTCTGGATTCGACCCAATTCGTCGTGAAACAGCTCGTATCGCTCTTGATAAACTAGTACAGGACGGACGTATTCACCCAGCGCGTATTGAAGAGATGGTCGAAAAATCAAGACGTGAAGTGGACGAGTATATTCGCGAAGTCGGAGAGCAAACAACGTTTGAAGTGGGTGTTCATGGATTACATCCAGATTTAATTAAAATTTTAGGTCGTTTAAAATACCGTACAAGTTATGGTCAAAACGTCTTAAAACACTCTATGGAAGTTGCATATTTAACTGGACTTATGGCGGCAGAGCTTGGCGAGGATGAAAAACTAGCAAGACGTGCAGGTCTATTACATGATATCGGAAAAGCGATTGACCATGAAGTAGAAGGAAGCCACGTTGAAATTGGTGTTGAACTTGCAACGAAATATAAAGAGCATCCTGTAGTTATAAACAGTATCGCATCTCACCATGGTGACACAGAACCAACTTCTATCATTGCAGTTTTAGTTGCAGCAGCAGATGCTTTATCAGCTGCAAGACCGGGAGCTCGTAGTGAAACACTTGAAAACTATATTCGTCGTCTTGAAAAGTTAGAAGAGATTTCAGAGTCTTATGAAGGCGTTGAAAAGTCATTTGCAATTCAAGCAGGACGTGAAGTTCGTATTTTGGTAAAACCAGATACAATCGATGACTTAGAAGCTCATCGTTTAGCTCGTGATATCCGAAAACGTATTGAAAATGAACTGGATTACCCAGGACATATTAAAGTAACTGTTATTCGTGAAACACGTGCAGTGGAATACGCAAAATAAAGTGGTGAAACACCACTTTATTTTTTTGTGTTGGAATTGGATAAAATAAAGACAGTTAGTTATATAGTATAAAAGTGAAACAAACTTATAATAAACATATTATAAGGAATTTACTTGATGCTATAGCAATAAAAAATGCAGTACATAGAAAGGGTAAGACATATGAGAATATTATTTGTTGGGGATGTAGTAGGATCTCCTGGTAGAGGTATGATTCAACAATACGTACCGGCATTAAAGAAAAAATATACACCTACAGTAACAATCATTAATGGAGAAAACGCAGCAGGTGGCCGTGGGATTACAGAAAAAATATATCGAAACTTTTTAGAATGTGGGGCGCAAGCAGTTACACTTGGAAACCACGCTTGGGATAATCGTGAAGTATTTGAATTCATCGATGATGCAAAATATCTTGCAAGACCAGCTAACTTCCCAGAAGGAACTCCAGGAAAAGGACTTATCTTTGTGAACTGTAATGGAACAGAAGTTGCAGTTATTAACTTACAAGGACGTACTTTCCTTCCTCCGATTGATTGTCCATTCCGTAAAGTGGATGAATTAATTAATATTGCGAAAAAACGTACGAATATTATCTTTGTTGACTTCCATGCGGAAACTACAAGTGAAAAACAAGCGCTAGGTTGGTATGTAGATGGACGTGCTACAGCAGTAGTAGGTACGCATACGCATGTCCCTACAGCAGATAACCGTATTTTACCAAGCGGAACGGCATACATTACAGATGTTGGAATGACAGGGCCGTATGATGGAATATTAGGTATGGATAGAGAAGCAGTATTGAAGAAGTTTTTAACAAACTTACCAGTACGATTTGAAGTAACAAATGGTAGAACGCAATTAAGTGCAGTGTTAATTGATGTGGATCCAAATACAGGAAAAGCAAAGAAAATTGAACGTATTTTAATTAATGACGATCAACCATTTTTTGAGTAAATTCCCGTTAAATTTTAGATAAGTTATTATATTTTAATTTTTTAGAAAAATTACGAAAATTTAGCAGGAATACGCGCCATTCCTCGTGAATATAAGTTAAAGTGAAATAATTGCTAATACTTTTTAAAGAAACGAGGAGGAAACGCGGAATGGAAATATTAAAAGTTAAAGCAACGTCGGTCCCTAATTCTGTAGCTGGTGCACTTGCAGGTGTTATTCGCGAACGCGGAACAGCAGAAATTCAAGCTATTGGTGCAGGTGCATTGAACCAAGCGGTAAAGGCAGTAGCAATCGCAAGAGGATTTGTAGCGCCTAGTGGTTTGGACCTGATTTGTATCCCAGCGTTTACAGATATTATGATTGATGGCGAAGAGCGTACAGCAATAAAATTAATTGTAGAACCTCGTTAAGTTTTAAACAACCTGTTTGCAGTATGCAAACAGGTTGTTTTTATAATGGAGGAATGAAAATGAAAATTTTTGATGCTCATTGTGACGTGCTTCTTCAGTTATGGAGTGCACAAGGGAAAAGGAATTTTAACGATGATTCACAATTACATATTACATTTGAACAGTTAAAGAGAAGAAAAGGAAGTATACAATGTTTTGCTATATATGTACCAGAAACAGTGGCATATGAAAACCGATTTGAAGCAGCATTACAAATGGTAGATATTTTTTATAATGAAATTTTATCCCTACCAGGTGTAAAGTTTATTCAGACAAAAGATGATATTAACATGTTAAAACAGGACGAGGTTGGAGCGATATTAACACTAGAAGGATGCGAAGCAATTGGAAAAGAAGCAATGAAATTACGGTTGTTGTATCGCCTAGGAGTACGTTCTTTTGGACTAACATGGAATTATGCCAATCTCTTAGCTGATGGTGCGCTAGAGACACGTGGGGCGGGTTTAACGAATTTTGGTAAACAGGTTGTACAAGAACTGAATGCGCTACATGTATGGACTGATGTGTCTCATCTGAATGAAAGAAGTTTTTGGGATGTTATAGAGATTGCAAAAAATCCTATTGCTTCCCACTCAAATTGTATGAAACTTTGCGAGCACCCACGTAATTTAAACGATGAACAACTTAAAGCTCTTATAAAGAAAAATGGCATGATCGGTGTCACTTTTGTACCGCAGTTTCTAACGAATGAAAATGAAGCAAATATAACAGATATAGTAAGACATATCGAATATATTTGTTCATTAGGTGGAGAGTACAATATAGGATTTGGTTCAGATTTTGATGGGATTTTAGAAACAGTTGTAAATGTATCAGTTTATCGAGATTATGAAAATGTAATGAATGAGCTTTGTAAACACTATGCTACATCTACTGTAGAACGATTTTTATATGATAATTTTGTAGAACATATGAGTTTTTAAGTTTTGGTTTAAAATTCAGAAAAATTAAAATTAATTCATTTGATTTTATTGCTTTTTTTAAGACCTAATACTAGAATGAAAAACAAAATAGCTTTATACTAAAGATTCAGGGAAATCAGAAGAGGCATAATTTGCGTCCGTTGTAGTTTATTTGCATAAAAAATGCTAAACTATTACTGTAAAAAAATACACTACAATGAATGCAGCCAAAAGGGGTGTAGGAGATGATTAGTCAACTTTCATGGAAAGTTGGAGGCCAACAAGGTGAAGGAATTGAAAGTACAGGAGAAATCTTCTGTATTGCATTAAACCGATTAGGATATTACCTATACGGTTACCGCCACTTCTCATCACGTATAAAAGGCGGCCATACAAATAATAAAATTCGTGTAAGTACAACAGAAGTACGAGCGATCTCAGATGATTTAGATATTTTAATTGCTTTTGACCAAGAAACAATTGATTTTAATTTCCACGAACTACGTCCAGGTGGAATTGTAGTTGCGGATGCGAAATTTAATCCAACAATACCTGACAATACAGATGTAAATCTATATGTGATACCGTTTACAGATATTGCTTCAGAATTAGGCACATCATTAATGAAAAACATGGTTGCTGTTGGAGCATCAAGTGCAGTATTAGGATTAGATGAAACAGCTTATTTAGATGTTGTTGAAGAAATCTTTGGTCGTAAAGGAGAGCAAGTCGTTCAAAAGAATATGGACGCAATTAAACGTGGCTCTCAATATATGAAAGAATTACTAGGTGAGAAAGTAAACATGATGCAGCTTGAAAAAGCTGATGGTAAAAAACGCATGTTTATGATTGGGAACGATGCAATCGCATTTGGTGCGGTAGCTGGTGGTGCTCGTTTTATGTCAGCATACCCAATCACACCCGCATCAGAAATTATGGAATACTTAATTAAAAAATTACCGAAAGTCGGCGGAACAGTAATCCAAACTGAGGATGAAATCGCAGCTTGTACAATGGCAATCGGTGCAAACTATGCTGGTGTTCGTACATTAACGGCATCTGCTGGTCCAGGTCTTTCATTAATGATGGAAGCAATCGGTTTAGCAGGTATTACAGAAACTCCATTAGTAATTGTTGATACACAACGTGGCGGCCCAAGTACAGGATTACCAACTAAGCAAGAACAGTCTGACTTAATGGCGATGATTTACGGTACGCATGGTGAAATTCCAAAAATCGTAATGGCGCCAAGTACAGTTGAAGAAGCTTTCTATGACATTGTAGAAGCATTTAACTTATCTGAAGAATATCAAGTTCCTGTTATTTTCTTAACAGATTTACAGCTTTCTTTAGGAAAACAAACAGTAGAACCACTTAAATTAGATAAAGTGGAAATTCGTCGTGGTAAGCTTGATTTAGAAGTAGAATTACCAGAACGTGAAAATAAAGCATACTTCAAGCGTTATGAAGTAACAGAAGACGGCGTTTCACCACGTGTTTTACCTGGTATGAAAAATGGTGTTCACCATGTTACAGGTGTAGAACATGATGAAACTGGAAAACCATCGGAATCAGCAATAAACCGTAAAGATCAAATGGACAAACGTTTCCGTAAAATGGAGAACTTGAAGTTTAATACCCCTGTTTATAAAAATGTTAAGCATGAAGAAGCAGACGTATTGCTTGTTGGATTTAACTCAACTCGTGGTGCGATCGAAGAGGCAATGACGCGTTTAGAACAAGAGGGTATGAAAGTAAACCATGCTCATGTGCGTTTAATTCACCCGTTCCCAACAGCTGAAATCGATCCACTTGTGAAAAAGGCGAAGCGTGTTGTAGTAGTAGAAAACAATGCAACAGGTCAGCTTGCTAACATTATGAAAATGAATCTTGGTAATGGTGAGAAAATTTCTAGTCTTTTAAAATATGATGGAAACCCATTCTTGCCGAAAGAGATTTACAACGAATGCAAAAAAGGGGTTGTATTAAATGGCAACATTTAAGGACTTTCGTAACAGTGTAAAGCCAAACTGGTGCCCAGGTTGCGGAGACTTCTCAGTGCAAGCTGCAATTCAACGTGCGGCAGCTAACGTTGGCCTAAATCCAGATGAACTTGCTGTTATTTCTGGTATCGGCTGTTCAGGCCGTATTTCAGGTTATATTAATTCATATGGTGTGCATAGTATTCATGGTCGTGCCCTTCCAATTGCGCAAGGTGTGAAAATGGCAAATCGTGATTTAACAGTTATCGCTTCAGGTGGTGACGGTGATGGATTTGCGATTGGTATGGGTCATACAATCCATTCTATTCGTCGTAATATCGACATTACGTACATCGTAATGGATAACCAAATTTACGGATTAACAAAAGGGCAAACTTCACCACGTAGTGAAGCTGGATTTAAAACGAAAAGCACACCACAAGGTTCAATTGAACCATCACTAAATGTAATGGAAATGGCCTTAACAGCTGGTGCGACATTTGTGGCGCAAAGCTTTTCGAGTGATTTAAAAGAATTAACACAAATTATTGAAGCTGGTATTAACCATAAAGGATTTTCATTAATTAACGTATTTAGCCCATGTGTTACTTACAATAAAGTAAATACTTACGATTGGTTTAAAGAGAATTTAACGAAACTAAGTACAGTAGAGGGATATGATCCATCTAATCGCATGATGGCTATGCAAACTTTAATGGAAAATAACGGTTTAGTAACAGGGTTAATTTATCAAAATACTAAGCAACCATCATATCAAGAACTTGTTAAAGGCTATAGTGAAGAGCCTTTAGTGAAATCTGATTTAAATATGGATCAGAAAATGTTTGATGAGCTTGTTGCTGAATTTATGTAATGTAAGAAGAGGAGGTTGCCGATTTGGTAACCTTTTTTTATGTACAAAAATATAGGGTAGTCTTATTTACTTAGAAAATTCAGAATGATAAAATAATATATAAATCGTTGTATGAAAATGGCAAGTTCATTGCTTATGAAATGTAAGATAATAAAGGGCCTCTTTATTGTTAAAATTGGCGAAATACATCATACTATGGTAATGTTTATAGGGATAAAGCAATATGCTTTTTGGTAGGACAACAAGAAATGATAAAAAGGGAATGTCTATTTGCGTGGGGAAGACTTCATTCTTATGAATGATTAGATTGATTACTCAAGTTTCAAAGGACAAGTTATCTCTCAAGCTATCTAACCATTTTTGAGGTGAGTCTAGGCGCATTAAAATGGACTATAGAGTATGTATAGTTAAGGGTGAAAGGAGATTACCGATGAACGAGCAACAACGATTAGCAAGTCAACAAGCAAATTCCTCTACGAAAAAAGAAGAGAAAGATTATAGTAAATACTTTGAAAGTGTATATCAACCACCTTCCTTAAAGGATGCGAAAAAGCGCGGGAAAGAAGAAGTTAAAATTGAACGAGATTTTGGCTTACCTGAAGAGTTTCGCAATTTTGGTACAGGAAGAAAGTTCTATATTCGTACATATGGTTGTCAAATGAATGAGCATGATACGGAAGTAATGGCAGGCATTTTCACCGCACTTGGATATGAACCAACTTTTTCAACTGAGGATGCAGATGTAGTTTTATTAAACACTTGTGCAATTCGTGAAAATGCTGAAAATAAGGTGTTTGGTGAGCTAGGCCATTTAAAGTCACTCAAACGAAGAAATCCAGACCTTTTAATTGGTGTATGTGGTTGTATGTCTCAAGAGGAATCTGTTGTAAATAAAATTATGCAAAAAAATCAGCATGTAGATATGGTATTTGGAACGCATAATATTCATAGATTACCGTACATTCTAAAAGATGCGATGTTCTCGAAAGAGACGGTAGTTGAAGTATGGTCAAAAGAAGGTGACGTAATTGAAAACCTTCCGAAAGTACGTCGTGGTGATATTAAAGCTTGGGTAAATATTATGTATGGCTGTGATAAATTCTGTACGTATTGTATTGTACCGTATACACGCGGAAAAGAGCGAAGTAGACGTCCAGAAGATATTATCCAAGAGATTCGTCATTTAGCTGCAAATGGTTATAAAGAAATTACTTTACTTGGTCAAAACGTAAATGCATATGGTAAAGACTTTGAAGATATAGAATACGGTCTTGGCGATTTAATGGACGAACTTCGTAAAGTTGATATTGCCCGTATTCGTTTTACAACGAGCCATCCACGTGATTTCGATGATCACTTAATTGAAGTGCTTGGCAAAGGTGGCAACCTAGTAGAACATATCCATTTACCAGTTCAATCTGGAAGTACGGATATGCTGAAAATTATGGCACGTAAATATTCGCGTGAGCATTATTTAGAACTTGTAAGAAAAATTAAAGAAGCAATTCCAGATGCAGTATTAACAACAGATATTATCGTTGGTTTTCCAAATGAAACAGATGAGCAATTTGAAGAAACGATGTCGTTATATCGTGAAGTAGGGTTTGATACTGCCTTTACATTCATTTACTCTCCTCGCGAAGGTACACCAGCTGCAAAAATGAAAGATAATGTACCGATGGAAGTAAAGAAAGAACGTCTTCAACGCTTAAATACACTAGTAAATACGTTGGCAATTGAAAAGAATAGTCGTTACAAAGGTCAAATTGTAGAAGTGTTAGTTGATGGGGAAAGTAAAAATAATCCGGAAGTACTTGCAGGTTATACTCGTACGAATAAACTTGTAAACTTCGTCGCTTCAAAATCTTTAATTGGTCAGCTTGTGAAAGTAAAAATAACGGAAGCAAAAACTTGGTCTCTTAACGGGGAATTAGTTGAAGAGCCGATTGAGGTGAAATAATAGATGAAAGTATATTCGAAAGATGACATTGTTGAACAAGCGAAAGAATTAGCAAAAATGATTTCTGAAACAGAAGAAGTTGATTTTTTTAAGAAAGCAGAGGCGCAAATTCATAAAAATGAAAATGTAAAGCGCGCAATCGATGAAATTAAAGCACTGCAAAAACAAGCAGTAAACTTGCAACATTACGGGAAATGGGAAGCTTTAAAAAAGGTAGAAGCTGAAATTGATGCATTGCAAGATAAGTTAGACAGTATTCCAGTCGTACAACAATTTAAATCTTCACAAACATACGTAAATGACTTATTACAGTTAGTTGCTAGTACAATTTCTAACAACGTAACAGATGAAATATTAATTTCAACTGGTGGCGATGTACTAAAGGGTGAAACTGGCGCAGCGGTAGAAAGTAAAAAAGGAAATTGTGGTTGTTAAAGAGATGTCATATTGACATCTCTTTTTTTGTGGATTAAACGTAAGGTCTTCTCAAAAAAAGAATGACACATTCCGCTATTGTCACGCATATGATTAAGTGAATAGTGATTGAGGAGGGTTACGAATGTCCGAATTTAGAGAGATTATTACAAAAGCAGTGGTTGGAAAAGGACGTAAGTATACAAAGTCAACGCATACATGTGAATCGAATAATGAGCCAACAAGTATTTTAGGGTGCTGGGTAATTAACCACTCGTACGAAGCAAGAAAGAATGGAAAACATGTGGAAATTGAAGGTTTCTATGATGTGAACACTTGGTATTCATTTGATGGAAATACAAAGACTGAAGTTGTAACAGAACGTGTGAACTACACGGACGAAGTAAGTATTGGTTATCGTGATAAAAACTTTTCTGGTGACGATTTAGAAATTATTGCTCGTGTTATTCAGCCGCCAAATTGTTTAGAAGCACTTGTATCACCAAATGGTAATAAAATTGTTGTAACTGTAGAACGTGAATTTGTAACAGAAGTAGTTGGAGAAACGAAAATTTGTGTAAGTGTAAATCCTGAAGGCTGCGTAGAATCAGATGATGATTTCCAAATTGCTGATGATGAATTTGAAGAATTAGATCCGAACTTTATCGTTGATGCAGAAGAAGAGTAATAGAAAGCTAGGGAGAAGTTCTTCCTAGCTTTTTACTTTACATAAGTGGCGCTGAATGAACATGATTCTTTATGAAATATGTTATAATGAAGAAAGACTCCTGAAATAGGAGATAAGAGTGTCCGTGAAATGCGACATATATGAAAATAGATTATCATGTAAGAATTATGGAGGAAAAGTATGACTCAATATACGCCTATGATACAGCAATATTTAAAGGTTAAGGCAGATTATCAAGATGCCTTTTTATTTTTTCGCTTAGGCGATTTTTATGAAATGTTCTTTGAGGATGCTGTTAAAGCAGCCCATGAACTTGAAATTACATTAACGAGCCGAGATGGTGGTAGTAGTGAACGTATACCAATGTGCGGTGTACCATATCATGCGGCTAAAAACTATATTGAACAACTTGTTGAAAAAGGATATAAAGTAGCTGTTTGTGAGCAAGTAGAAGATCCGAAAACAGCTAAAGGTGTAGTACGTCGTGAAGTAGTACAATTAATTACGCCAGGAACGATGATGGAAGGGCGTACAATTGATGAGAAAGAAAACAACTTCTTAGCCGCATTAACACATTTTGAAGATGGATCATATGCATTAGCTTGTAACGACTTAACGACTGGACAAAATACAGTAACGTTACTGACTGGTTCAGTAGAAGATATTTTATTAGAAGTGTATGCAACTGGTTCGAAAGAAATTGTTGTTGATTCTTCATTTTCTAAAGATGAACTAAACAAGTTAACTGAAACATTGAAAATGACGATTTCGTATGAAGATGCAACGGCAATTCCGGAAGGATTAGAACATCTTGTGAAAAATGTTTCACAAGCAAAATTAATTAAAGCAGTTGGACGTTTATTTAACTATGTAATAAGAACGCAAAAACGTTCTTTAGATCATTTGCAACCAGTAGAAATTTATTATACGAATCAATTTATGAAAATTGATGTACATTCAAAGCGAAACTTAGAACTGACAGAAACACTTCGGACGAAAGAAAAAACAGGATCACTATTATGGTTATTGGACAAGACGAAAACAGCTATGGGTGGTCGTATGTTAAAACAGTGGATGGAACGTCCACTTATACAGAAAGAAAGAATTGAAGAGCGTTTAGAAATGGTTGAAACGTTTGTAAATGATTACTTTTTACGTGAAGATTTAAAAGAAAAGTTAAAAGAAGTATATGATTTAGAACGCTTAGCAGGAAAAGTTGCATTTGGTAACGTAAATGCAAGAGACTTATTACAATTAAGACGTTCATTACTTCAAGTGCCAGCTATTTTAGAAGCAATTAGTTTGTTAGATAACGCTTATGCATCGAGATTAATTCAAGGTGCAGATCCATGTGAAAGCTTAACAGAATTACTAGGAAGAAGTATTCAAGAAAACCCACCGCTTTCAATTAAAGATGGAGATATTATTAAAGATGGGTATAATGACAAGCTTGATCAATATCGTTACGTGAGTAAAAACGGGAAAACGTGGATTGCTGAGCTTGAAAAAAGAGAACGTGATATTACTGGAATTAAATCGTTAAAAATCGGATACAACCGTATTTTCGGTTACTACATTGAAGTAACGAAAGCGAATCTTGCAGCACTTCCAGAAGGTCGCTATGAACGTAAACAGACGCTTGCTAATGCTGAACGTTTCATTACAGATGAACTGAAAGAAAAAGAAACGTTAATCTTAGAAGCTGAAGAAAAAATTGTACAGCTAGAATACGATTTATTTACAGCACTTCGTGAAGAAGTAAAAGTATTTATTCCGAAATTACAACATTTAGCGAAAGTAATTAGTGAATTAGACGTACTGCAAAGTTTTGCGACAGTTAGTGAAGAAGAACAGTTTGTAAAACCTGTACTGACAACGAAGCGCGAAATCTTTATTAAAGATGGTCGTCATCCTGTCGTTGAAAAAGTATTGAACGGGAAATTGTATGTACCGAATGATTGTATTATGCCAGAGAATATGGATGTCTTTTTAATTACAGGGCCGAACATGTCTGGTAAAAGTACGTATATGAGACAATTAGCGCTTGTAACGGTTATGTCGCAAATCGGTTGTTTCGTACCAGCAACAGAAGCAGTATTACCTGTATTTGATCAAATCTTTACGAGAATTGGTGCAGCGGATGATTTAATATCAGGTCAAAGTACATTTATGGTCGAAATGTTAGAAGCGAAAAATGCAATTGCAAACGCATCAGAAAGAAGTTTAATTTTATTCGATGAAATTGGACGCGGTACATCTACCTATGATGGTATGGCACTTGCACAAGCAATTATTGAACATATTCATGACCAAATTGGTGCAAAAACGTTATTCTCTACGCATTATCACGAATTAACGGTGTTAGAAGAGAGTTTAGATCAACTGAAAAATGTACACGTTTCAGCAATTGAAGAGAATGGAAAAGTAGTATTCCTTCATAAAATTCAAGACGGGGCAGCAGATAAAAGTTACGGAATTCACGTTGCGCAACTTGCAGAGCTTCCAGATAGCTTAATCGCCCGCGCGAAAGAAGTGTTAGCACAGCTAGAAGGACAGGAAGAAATTATTATTCCAAAACGAGTAGAAGTGAAAGTACAAGAAGCTGCTCCAGAACCTGTAGTTGTAAAAGAGGAAATAGCAGAAATACAGGAAACGAAAGTAGAGACTGAAGAAGAATCGCAACTATCTTTCTTTGGAGGAGAACAGTCTTCGAAGAAACAAGACAAACCTCTGCTAGATCAAAAAGAAACAGCAGTATTGGCGCAAATTAAAAAAATCGATTTACTTGATATGACACCTTTAGAAGCGATGAACGAATTGTATCGCTTACAGAAAAAGTTAAAGAAAGGATGAGTAAGTAGATGGGGAAAATTCGCAAACTCGATGACCAACTCTCTAACTTAATTGCGGCAGGGGAAGTAGTAGAGCGCCCTGCTTCAGTCGTAAAAGAACTTGTGGAAAATTCTATCGATGCGAATAGTACATCTATTGAAATCCACTTAGAAGAAGCTGGGTTATCGAAAATTCGTATCATTGATAACGGTGATGGTATTGCAGAAGAAGACTGTATCGTCGCTTTTGAACGCCATGCGACGAGTAAAATTAAAGATGAAAACGATCTGTTTCGCATAAGAACACTCGGTTTCCGCGGTGAGGCATTGCCGAGTATTGCCTCTGTTAGTGAATTAGAATTAATTACTAGCACAGGTGATGCGCCTGGTACACACCTCATAATTAAAGGTGGAGACATTATAAAGCAAGAGAAGACTGCGAGCCGAAAAGGAACAGATATTACAGTACAAAACTTATTCTTTAATACACCAGCGCGTCTTAAATATATGAAAACCATTCATACGGAGCTCGGGAATATTACAGATATCGTGTATCGTATTGCAATGTCACATCCAGAAGTATCGTTAAAACTGTTTCATAATGAAAAGAAATTGCTTCATACATCAGGTAACGGTGATGTAAGACAAGTACTTGCATCGATTTACAGTATTCAAGTTGCGAAGAAGCTTGTTCCAATTGAAGCTGAATCTTTAGACTTTACAATTAAAGGCTATGTAACATTACCAGAAGTAACGAGAGCATCTCGTAATTATATGTCAACGATCGTAAATGGTCGTTACGTTCGAAACTTTGTACTAATGAAAGCAATTCAGCAAGGCTACCATACATTACTGCCAGTTGGCCGGTATCCAATTGGCTTCTTATCGATTGAAATGGATCCAATGCTAGTTGACGTTAACGTACATCCAGCGAAGTTAGAGGTTCGTTTTAGTAAAGAACAAGAATTGCTAAAGCTGATCGAAGAAACATTGCAAGCTGCATTTAAAAAAATACAGCTCATTCCAGATGCAGGCGTAACAACGAAGAAAAAAGAAAAAGACGAAAGTGTGCAAGAACAGTTCCAGTTTGAGCATGCGAAGCCGAAAGAACCATCTATGCCGGACATTGTTTTACCAACTGGCATAGATGCAAAACAAGAAGAACCGCAGGCTGTGAAACAGCCACCACAACTGTGGCAACCGCCGAAACAAGAATGGCAACCACCACAGTCGCTCATAAGAGAAGAACAAAGTTGGCAACCATCCACTAAACCGATAATCGAAGAACCAATTCAAGAAGAGAAATCGTGGGACAGTAATGAAGAGGATTTTGAACTAGAGGAATTAGAAGAAGAAGTTCGGGAAATAAAAGAGATTGAAATGAACGGGAATGACTTACCACCGCTTTATCCAATTGGACAAATGCATGGAACATATATTTTCGCTCAAAATGATAAAGGCTTATATATGATTGACCAGCATGCCGCGCAGGAACGTATTAATTATGAATACTTCCGTGATAAAGTAGGAAGGGTAGCGCAAGAAGTACAAGAGTTACTTGTACCGTACCGTATTGATCTATCTCTTACTGAATTTTTACGTGTCGAAGAACAGTTAGAAGAACTAAAAAAAGTTGGGCTATTTTTAGAACAATTCGGCCATCAATCCTTTATCGTCCGCTCGCATCCAACATGGTTCCCGAAAGGACAAGAAACAGAAATTATCGATGAAATGATGGAGCAAGTTGTCAAACTAAAAAAAGTGGATATTAAAAAGTTACGTGAAGAAGCAGCCATCATGATGAGCTGTAAAGCATCCATTAAAGCGAATCAATATTTAACGAACGATCAAATATTTGCCTTACTGGAAGAATTACGTACAACAACAAACCCATACACATGCCCACACGGAAGACCGATTCTTGTGCATCATTCTACTTATGAGTTGGAGAAGATGTTTAAGAGGGTTATGTAGAGTGAATAAATTATATTTCAAAAGGGAGCAACATTTACTGTTGCTGCCTTTTCATATGTAGATTTAATAGTTAAACGAGAATATGGTGGAGTAATTTTACCGTTTATTTCTTGGTTGTGTTAGCTTAAATTTATCTATGTATAAAAAAGCGCTGTATACAGCACTTTTTAAAATGTGCATGAATTGTATCATTACTAACTAAATAACTATGCATGGTTGAATGTTGCTTCTTATTTAGCTAATTGTTATAAAGATCTATACAATTACTTATTTTTATTATTATTAATTTTTTCAGTGTATAGAACTTGCTCTTTATAGTGCTTCTTAATTGGGAAGTTATGTGTACCTGTGCCGTTCTTGAATTTTTTATCAATGGGGTTCTTTAGAGGAACTGTTGTAGTTTCAGTAAATTCATATGGGTAATTTATTTTAGATTTATCTTCAAACATGAAAATGCCTCCTTTTAGGATCTCCTAAATTCTTTACTATAACATGATATGCATATAGATATTTTTTGGACTAGTTATTTATATAGGTTAATGGAATTTAATTACATAACTACTGAAACATTTTAAAGGAAAACAATTTGAGAAAGAAATGGTATGAATAGCTGTTGGCTCCTATTGTTGTTTTTTTTGTTTGACAGCACAGTTAATTATGTATATAAATTCAATATAGATTGTTTTTATAATATGGTTTATATGGGGTTTTCTTGATAATATAATGTGGAATATTATAGTGTTATTAGGTTATTAGGAACATTTAATGCTGTTTCATAACTGAAAGGTAATTGAAAAAAAACTGAAACTTTTCTCATAAAAATTCAATCTAACTTGAAAAATGAAAGGAAAATGAAATTTTCCAAAAGATATTCTTTGTTAAGATAAAAAGCATACATACAAAAAGTATTGACATATCTTAAAAATGTATTTTCAAGATATAGTGGGGGAAAAGATGAGATTAGAAAAACAATTAATAAAAAAGATGTATTATGAAACATTCCTAATGGAGAATGAAACAAAACCAACTCTTGACGTACTTGGACAAGCTTATGTAAACGAAGAAAAAAATGAGATTTCTGATGGGTCTTATATTCGTTTTGCACAAGGTGAATTTTATTATCGTCATCAAGATTTTGAAGCAGCTATTTTTAAATGGGAGAAGGTTAGTAATGAATTAGCACCATGGGCACAAAAAAATATTGCGGATGCTTATTTCGAACTGAATCAGTTATCATTTGCTGAAAATATTTATACTTCTATTACTACTGATAATAAAATATTGATGACCGAAATTAGACTACAATTACTTTCTCTTTACATTGAGCAAAATAATTTTGACTCAGCTTTCGGTGTTATTAAAGAAGCAGTTTCTTTAAATCCTGATTATCCGAATGTCACAAAAATTGCCCGTTCCTTTTATGAGGAACAGCAAGATTTTGATAGTGCAGTAGAGCTTGCTGTGAATGAGTTAATTCGCATAGAATCGTATCCTTGGTTTGAGGTGTTAAAAGGATATATCGATAAAGGGTTTACTAAACATATTTCACCAGACTATTTTTATGATGCATTAGCTACATTAAATAATGTAGATCAAGTACAATTTACGCAAATGGTTTCATCACTCTGGAACAGTTATAAAAATGAAAAAAATTACTTATTGTGGCTTAACACAATAAATGAATTTTTCTTACATATTGAAATACATTCGTCCGATATATGGAACAAAGTTTCTGCTCTTTACGAAGAAACGTACTTTGCATTAATTCAAGGTCAATATACGCTTAGACAATTAAACGATATCATACCAAATCTGTTAGCAAATTGGTTAAAGGTAGTCAATCCATCTTATGCTGTATTTCCATCTGCAGCTGTATTGGCATGGGATGAGATTTTCCCTTCCAAAATAGATTCAGCAAATATAGAACATGCGGAAAACTTACTGTCACATTCTATTAATCATGTAAATGGCTTAGAGTACAGCTTACACCTTTTTGAATCTATTACACAGTGGGCACAAAAGCAGAATATAGAAATAGGTCACCGATTTAAATGGTTAGTTGACGAGCTCGCAGATTTAAGAACAAATCGTATTTTAGTAACGGGAACTTCAGGGAACGGAAAAACTACATTTATTAACTCTATATTAGGAGAAAATATATTAGAAAAATCAATTTCAAATGTAGTAGTTTTAAAAAATGATGCTCATATAGAAATAAACGCTATAACAGACTCAGCAATTACAACAACGGAAGATGTCTCTGATTACCATAATATGATGTCTCAGCACCATCAAACATATAGAGATAGAGCGTGTGTTGAATTTAAATTACCATGCAGATTTTTAAATGAAAATAAACTTACATTTGTAGTGACACCTGGCTTTAATAGGAATAACGACACTAGAGATGAGATATTCGAATATTTAAATTCTGTAGACGAATTACTGTTCGTATTGAATGCGGATTCACCTTTTACTGATAAAGAACGTGACATTCTATTAAGTATTCAAGAACATACGCCAAATTTACAAATTCATTTCTTATTAAATAAAATCGATAACATTTACAGTGAAGCAGAAGTGAAAAGGGTATTACATGATACGGCAACGAGAATAAACACATATTTCCCGTATGCGAGAATTTTCCCTTATTCCTCGTTATATACAAGTAGTCAACAATTAAATGATTTAACTGAGTTTATTCATTTTAACTTTAATCATAAAAATATCGATGCAGAACGTACTGAAAAGTTATTATTTTTCATTCGAAAAACAATTACATATCTTTTGGATAAACGTGTTGAGAAAGAAAATAATCTGGTGGATGCTATTAATTGGAATGAAGATATGCTAGTGAAACTAAACGGTAGCATTAATAACCTTACTACATTTGAGAGGGAAAAAATTCATTTCATTACACAATCATATCGTTCAATGAAGACTGAAATTACAAATGATCTTACTGAAAATATTCCGAAGATATTAAAGAGCTGTTCTAATTTAATTAGTGAAGAAAGTGATTTCGGGCACATGGATACGGAACTAAATAAAGCAATGAATGAAAGAGTGCATAAATATTTAGAACAAACTGTGTTACCTAATCTGGCTCTTTCTATGCAAAATTGGATTGCAACTTCTAATAATGAGCTTCTTCAAAGTCAAACGTATTTAGAAGAACTTAGTGAAGGGCTTAATTCACTATTTGGAGAAAATAGAATACAGTTAGAATGTGACTTTAAAGTGCTTGATGACTGGCGCAGAGATACTGACAGGATGACGACTAGAATACAAATGGATGAAGTAAATATTTTACGTCGATTTACGCCAGCACAATTTTTACTGAAAAGTGCCGGTAAATTGTTTGGAGTTCTTCCTAAAAATAAATCTATGCTATATAACAAATACAAACAGTATGTAGAAAATGAAGATTATACTGAAGTAACGGCTTCTATTATGAAGAAATTTTTCTTGCAATTTGAGCTGTTTGAAAACACACAAGAGCGAGATATTAATATATTCTTTAGGAATCCATTTAACTCTTTAAAGCAAGCTGTAGAAAACACGCATTTAGAAATACAAGAAAAACAAGAGATATTACATAAGATGAAATCAAATCCTGAAATCTATCATGATTCTATCATGCTCTTTGAATTGAGATTGCGTCAATGTGAAGTAATTTTAAATATAGGTAATGATAATACCTATACGGATGTAGCTTTAGAAATAAGCGTAGAATAAAAGTAAAAGGGAGCAACTGTAATAAGTTGCTCCTTTTTCATATATAGATTATTTTTCTGTTTCTTTAATTTTAGTTTGTACTTCGCCAGTTTTAATTTTATTACTTTCTGAGAAGCGTAATAAATCGCCTTCAATAATTTTGTCAGACATTCGTAATTCATTTTGGGCACGTTTAATGAGGGCTTGAGCTTCTTTTTTTGGTAAATCTACAATTTCACCTGTTATACGGTCGTAGAAAGTGTTGTTTTTGTATGCATACTTATCTGTAACGAAGCTACCATCACGTAAAACAACAAAGCCAGTATATTCATCTGAAAACATATCATGGCCAAAACGAATATCATTCGTAGAATCAACACCTAATAAATTTAGAATAGTAGGTTTCATATCGATTTGTCCAGTAGGCTTTGAAATAGTTTGACCTTCTGTTTGTCCAGGAATATGAATATATAAAGGTGTACGTTGTAAATTTAAAGTATCAAATTCTGTTATTTGATCTTTTTCTAAAAACTGTGCCATTGCACGATTATGTTTTTCGGAAATACCATAATGATCACCGTATAACACAATAATAGAATCATCGTAAAGCCCCTCGGCCTTTAGACGTTCAATAAATTTTTTAATTGATTCGTCTAAGTAACGTGCTGTTACGATGTAACGATCAAATACGCCATTACCAGAGTTGTATGGTTCAATGAATTTTGTATCTTCATCATACGTAAATGGATAATGGTTTGTTAAAGTAAGGAAACGAGCATAGAATGGTTGATTAACAGTTTTTAATATATCTACTGATTGATCAAAGTATTCGATATCTTTTAATCCCCAATTTAAATTTGTTTCTGGTGTAATTTTGTAATCAAGCTCATTATAGTAACGATCATAACCAAGAGCAGAGTACATGATATTACGATTCCAAAATGTTGCGTTATTCGCATGAAATACAGAAGTGAAATAACCTTGCTGACGTAAAATTTCTGGAGTTGCAGTATAATCATTGTTACCGTGTGTAAAGAATACAGCTCCTCGATTTAATGGATACAACGACGTATCGATTAGAAATTCAGAATCAGATGTTTTCCCTTGACCAGTTTGATGGAAAAAGTTATCAAAGTAATAACTTTCATTTATGAATTCATTTAGGAATGGTGTAACTTCTTGCCCGTTCACTGATGCGCCTATTAAGAAGGTCTGCAAGGATTCAAGAGTGACGACAATTACGTTTTTTCCTTTCGCTGCACCAAACATATTAGGGTTTGGCTCGCTTTGATTTGCTTTTACGTAGTTTTCAGTTTCTTGTAATTTACTACTATCAGCAAGTGCTTTTTGTGACCCAGCTTTTACTTGCAGTGTTAAGTCATATACTTGGTGAGTATATAAGCCTAAATTTTTGACAAGCATGACTCGGTCGAATGATCTTGTTAATAATTCAGGGCGATCTTTTTCTGCAAGATGTAGATTCGCAAAGAATACACCAATCGTTAAAAGAAAGTATAACAAGCGCGTAGAATGATTTACACGTTCTGTTTTAAAGACCAATGATTTCTTTTTTAATAAAATAAAGAAGAAAACAATGTCTACGAATGCGAGTATAATTTTGTAGTTTAATATTTCTATAATACTGCCGCCTAATTGGCCGAAGTTTGAGGTTTGTCCAAGTACTGGTAATGTAACGAAATCACTATAAAAATCATAGAACATTACATTTCCAACAAGCACGATTGTTAATAAGAAATTAATACAGAGCGCTATATAATTTCGCTTTTCACCAGTTGCAAATAATGCTAATCCAACAAATGCTAATGATGCGGCTAGAGGGCTAATAAACAAAATGAGCTCTTGCGTTGAAGACTCGATTTTTAAATCAAAACTGAATCGCGTAATAAGATATGTTTTTAACCATACCGCTAAAGCCATTATTATAACAAAACTTATATTTTGCATTTGTAAATTTATTTTGTTCTTCATTTTTACACCTTCTTTATATAATTTATTTAACTAAAGTTATATATTATGTTTTTATAACTATTAGAGTGTAATGAACCATTTAGACTTTGTTTTCTAAAGGGAATAATTTGAAGTATTCATATATATACAATGGGGATTTTTAAAGCGTAGTAGCATAAATATAACTCTTTTTGAGAAACGGGCAGAACAAGTCATAGTTGTAGTGAAATTGACTTATAGACATCCTACCATATTAAACACTATGATGATGTTACAAAATATCGAACAAATAAAAGTGAAAATGGATAGAGACTTTTAAAACTGTTGACATTCAATTTATTAGAATTGAATGTCAATCGTTTTAAATATACAGTTATATTACATATGTATTTTGTAAAATCCCGATTTTTTGTCGGTTAATTATTAGCAGGGAAGGATAGGGGTTTTATTAATATAATTTTACTATATGTAAGTAAAGTGTTTTGAAATTGAAAATATTTGACTGACATTTTAATGATAGAAATTAAATGTCAGATAAGTACTTTCCAACATACAGACCACTTGCAGCTGCTTGAGATAATGAATGCGTAACGCCTGAACAATCTCCAATTAAAAATAGCCCATGTATACTAGTTTCAAAATGATTATTAATTTTTATCGTAGGAGCATAGAACTTTCCATCAATTCCATATAGTAAAGTATGTTGATCAATAGGTTCTTGTATAAATTGTTCTAAACGTAATAAAAATTCTTTGAGCCCTTCAATATATAATTGAGGAATTTCTTGATTCAAATCTCCATAATCCCCCTGTAGTGTAGGCTGTATACGGCTATGTTCCATGATGTTTTCCACCGTAGGTTGTTTCTTTAGTAAGTCCTCTAAGCGCTGTATAACAATCCGATCTCGTCCTTGGTTAATGCCTTTAATAATTGAACTTGCGTATACATTTGCTTCTTTGAGAGTTGGAAAATAGCTAGGAATAAATAAAGTGAAATTTAAATTAGAAGTGCCAGTTCCTTGCTCTCGAAAATTTTGACCGTCAGGCATAACTAAACCTTCTTCGTACTTTCGAATGATGCGTCCTTTTGGATTCATACAGTAAGTAGTTGCTGTGAAATGCTCACCTTGATAAGAAAGTTTTGTTTCAAAAGTATCTTTTAATATAGAACGTAATTGATGTTCTTTCATTTCTACTCTAATTCCTAAATCTACACGTGTTTGCTCCTGAGAAATATTTAGGGAACTGCACATTTCTTTTAACCAATCGGCCCCAGAGCGCCCAGTTGCAAATACTAGTTGCGTAGTTTGAACTGTTCCTTGATTTGTATCTATTGTAAAATGATCTTCCTGTTTCAGAATATGTTGTACATCTATATGAAATTGGATCTTTATTTTCGTCAGTAAAAATTCATAGAGCTGCTGAAAAATGTTACTGGAAAGTGTAGTACCAAGATGTCTTACTTCTGTTGTTAGCATTTGTAAACCACACGCTTCAGCTCTCTTAGTGAGACTTGAATTTTCAGTAGAATATTTTGAAACCGAACTTCCACCAAACTGACATAGAATTTCATCTACTTCAGCCATGAGTTGTATAAAACCCTCTTTACCGACTTTTTTCTCAAGTTCTCCGCCAAATCCGTTTGTATAATTAAATTTCCCTTCAGATTTGCCTAAACCACCAAACCCGAAATATTTATCACATGTAGTACAATTACACACTTTTCCTTCGTCTAAAGGACAATGGCGATCTTCTAGCGCTTTACCTTTATCAAGAATTAAAACTTTTTTGTTACTTTTAGCTAGTGAATAAGCCATAAAAATGCTACTTACTCCAGCGCCGATAATCGTAACATCATACATATTCTTCCACCTGCTAACGAATAGTTTGTTTTTTATTTTTCTAGTGTATAACAATTTTATGAAGTTAAGAAATAGCTTTTATTAATAAAGTGGGAGTTTTTGAACTTGATGCTTTATTAATTTCTACGAGTGGTGGAGTAAATACAAAAATTTTTATTTGAAAGAAGAAACAGTTTAAAAAATAACTATGTCATATGATTAATAACATCTTACATAGAAAAAAACAGACCTTTTAAGTGAAGAGGTCTGTTAATGATTTTAAATCTTATTTAGCAAACACATGATTACCAATTACTGCTACTGTTTGACGTGTCGTAATCCACTTGTCCGTTGATGTTTTTGGATTGTAGAAATAAATCCAGTCTGAATCTACTCCATTTGTGGAGATAGCCTCTTCTACAGCCATTTTTGCTTCTGCACTTGCAGGTTGATTAATTCTTCCATCTGTAACAGGAGTAAATGCATATCCGTATTTAATAGGTTCATAAATAACGCCTGTTATTGTATTTGGAAAACCTTTTGCATTTACACGATTTAGTATAACTTTGGCTACTGCTACTTTTCCTTTATAGGATTCGCCACCTGCTTCAGCGGTAACTAAGCGTGCCATTAAGTCTTTTTCTTTTTGTGAAATACTTGAGTTGATTTTTAAATGTTGTCCTGTATAAAGCTTGTTTCCGACTGTATTGTTCATTTGTTTTATAGATTGGACAGTGACATTGTAACGCTTTGCTATCGTTTCTAATGAATCTCCCGGTTGTACTTGATAAATAATTTGTTCAGAAATGTTCGCAGGCTTGGCATTTTGAGGAACAGTGATTTCATTTGATTTCACGGACCCTGGAATATGTAACTGTTCGCCAATAAAGGTTTTATCGTTTCCTTTATTATTAGCCTGTTTAATGGATTGTATTGAAACTCCGTATTGTTTACTAATGCCCCAAAGTGTATCGTTCTTTTTTACTGTATGAATGGTAGAAGCTTCAGCTGTACTTTGACTACATACGAATGTAATTGCGGCCGCAGATAAAGGAATTATATGTTTTAGTTTTAGTAATTTCATTGTAAATCCTCCTAAGAAAAAATTAAGGTGAAACGATTAAGTAATGTAGTTTGAAATTTGTATATGCGTAATATATTAATGTAAGTATATTAGCACATATAAAATAAATAATCACTATAAGTTTCATATTCGTTTAGTGTAGAGTCAGAATATGAAATATTGCATATGAAAATACATTGAAGTTCATATTTCTGATTACTATAATCTATTTAGTAGAAAGGGAATACGTTATAGAATTAATCATTATAGATTAATATAATGATTAATAATTATTAATAGGAGGATTGATGTAATGAAAATATTTCAAAAAATGTGTGCGTCAACTGTAATCATTACAACACTTTTAGGAACAGGAGGCACTATCAATAGTGTATATGCTGATTCTATAGAACAGCAGAGTAAATTAGGGATAGAACAAGAAACAGATAAGCAAATCATTGTAAAATTTAAAGCGGATTTGGATTTGCCATATGAAGATGGTATTGAAAAACAAATACAATCTCAAACGAATGATAAAGTAATAAAAGATCTTTTGACAGAATATCCAGATGTAACATTTACTCGTTTATTCACATCTGTAAGCCCGGAACAAATACAAAACCTTGAAGTGAAAGCACCTAATCATGTATCTACAAGTCTATTAAACTACTATATTCTTCAAAATCAAAATAGTGGGTATGAAGAAGAAATAGTAGATAAGTTAAAGGCATCTTCTTTAATAGAAGATGCGTATATGAAGAAACAACAGAAAATAATGCCACCTGAAGTGCAATCATCAAGTGTAGCTCTTAATCCTAATAACAATCCTAGATTTAAAAAACAAGGTTATCTTGAAGCAGCCCCATACGGTATTAATGCGCCTTTCGCCTGGGGAATTCAAGGCGGTAATGGAAATGGTATTACTTTTGTTGATATGGAATACGGATGGCTATTAAATCATGAGGATTTATTACATCAAAATATTGAATTAATGTCTGGAAGAAATATAGATCAGCATGTCGGTCATGGGACGTCTGTACTAGGAATTGTATCCTCTGAGGACAATGAAGTCGGGAATATTGGGATTGCGCCAAAAGCGAAAGCAAAGGTTATCTCTCAAATAAGAGATAACGGACAGTATAATACGGCTGATGCAATATTAAGCGCTGTAAATCAGTTAGAAGCTGGGGATGTTTTATTATTAGAGGCGCAAGCATCCTTTGATGGATATGGTGATAAATATTTACCTGTTGAAGTACAACCAGATATTTTTGATGCAATTCGTGCTGGTACAGATAAAGGGATTGTAATTATAGAGGCTGGAGCAAATGGGTGGAATGATTTAGACCAGTTCAAAGATAGAAAAGGTAAGCAAGTCTTAAATCGTAATAGTAAAGATTTTAAAGATTCGGGTGCAATTATGGTAGGCGCTGGCTCTTCATCTTTCCCTCATGAACGTATGTGGTTTTCGAATTATGGAAGCCGTATTGATGTGTACGGATGGGGAGAAAATGTAGATACAACTACAGCTGAACAAAGTAGAAGTGCTGTAAATCTTTATACTTCAAGCTTTAGCGGAACATCTAGTGCTTCGCCAATTATTGCTGGGGCAGCGACTTTAGTACAAAGCATTGCTAAAGAAAATTTAGGACAACCATATAGACCTAGTGAACTAAGAGCAATATTAAGCAACCAGAGCACAGGAACAAAATCTAAAGATCCATATGCAGATAAAATTGGTGTTTTACCAGATTTGAAGTCTATACTAGTAAACTTAGGCTATGAACAAAGAAAACCAAACGGTGGGAATGAATTACAAGTAACAGAAAATGAACCAAATAATGAGCCTAGACAGGCAAATAAAGTTAACTTTCATACACCGGTGAAAGGAACGCTACATAATAGTGATAGAGTAGATGTATTTACTTTCCAAATTGACTCGCCGGAAAATATTAATATTTCTCTACTAAATGAACAAAATATCGGAATGACATGGGTACTTCATCATGAATCAGATTTAAATAACTATGTAGCATATGGTGAAAATGAAGGCAATGTAGTTAAAGGAACTTATAATGCAAAGCCAGGTAAATATTATTTATACGTCTATAAATATGAGAATAAAGATGGTTCATACGTATTGAACATAAAATAAGTAAAAGGAACTTCAGATGAAGTTCCTTTAAATTTTTCTAATTTAGTATATGTGGATGATTTTTTAACTTTACTTCTATGCAATATTTCATATTGATGAAATGTTATTTATTTTTTCTGAACTAGCTTATATTATATTCAATAAGTTTGATATAAAAACAGAAAAAGAGAGGGATAATAATGAGCAATAAGAAGTTAATTTTGAAATTATTCATATGTAGTACAATATTTATCACATTTGTATTTGCTTTACATGATAAGCAAGTAGTTGCAGCTAGCTCTGTTAATGAGCTTGAAAATTGGTCGAAATGGATGCAACCTATACCTGATAATATCCCGTTAGCACGAATTTCAATTCCAGGAACACACGATAGTGGGACGTTCAAGTTGCAAAATCCGATTAAGCAAGTATGGGGAATGACGCAAGAATATGATTTTCGCTATCAAATGGACCATGGAGCTCGCATTTTTGATATAAGAGGACGTTTAACAGATGATAATACGATAGTTCTTCATCATGGGCCATTATATCTTTATGTAACACTGCATGAATTCATAAACGAAGCGAAACAATTTTTAAGAGATAACCCGAGTGAAACGATTATTATGTCTTTAAAAAAAGAGTATGAGGATATGAAAGGGGCAGAAGATTCATTTAGTAGTACGTTTGAAAAAAATTATTTTGTTGATCCTATCTTTTTAAAAACAGAAGGAAATATAAAACTTGGAGATGCTCGTGGGAAAATTGTACTACTAAAAAGATATAGTGGTAGTAATGAATCTGGAGGATATAATAATTTTTATTGGCCAGATAATGAGACGTTTACCACAACTGTAAATCAAAATGTAAATGTAACAGTACAAGATAAATATAAAGTGAGTTATGATGAGAAAGTAAAATCTATTAAAGATACAATGAATGAAACGATGAACAATAGCGAGGATTTAAATCATCTATATATAAATTTTACAAGCTTGTCTTCTGGTGGTACAGCATGGAATAGTCCATATTACTATGCCTCTTATATAAATCCTGAAATTGCAAACCATATAAAACAAAAGAATCCTGCGAGAGTAGGCTGGGTAATTCAAGACTACATAAATGAAAAGTGGTCACCATTATTGTATCAAGAAGTTATAAGAGCGAATAAGTCATTAATAAAAGAATAAAGATGATGAGAGTGAGAAGCGATAAAATATATCGCTTCTTATTTCTTTTCCAATAACCAACAATATAAATTGTACTTTTATAATAGAAAAAAATAAAAACATAAGATATAATCATACATATAAAATTTGTACCTATAAATTTTATATGTATGATTGAATTTGATTTGTTGTAATGAAATGGAGGTATATACTATGAAGTTTCCACATGATTTTTTATTCGGAGCTGCTTCAGCTTCTTATCAAGTAGAAGGTGCATGGAATGAAGATGGAAAAGGTGTTACGAATTGGGACGAGTTTTCAAAAATTCCTGGCAAAACATACAATGGAACAAATGGTGATATAGCTGTTGATCATTATCATCGATATAAGGAAGATGTTCGCTTAATGGCTGAGATGGGATTAGAATCGTATCGTTTTTCTATTTCTTGGGCGAGAATATTGCCGACTGGAGATGGAAAGGTAAATGAAAAAGGGATTGAATTTTATAACAACTTAATTGATGAATGTTTAAAATACGGGATTGTGCCGTTTGTCACTTTATATCATTGGGATTTACCATTACCGTTAGAAAAAGATGGTGGATGGACGAATAAAAGAACAGCAGAGGCTTTCGTAAAATATGCAGAAACTTGTTTTAAGGCATTTGGTGACAGAGTTAAGCATTGGATTACTTTTAATGAGACCGTAATGTTTTGTGGATTAGGTTATTTAAAAGGTGCACATCCACCAGGAATACAAAATGATGTTCCAAAGTATTTTCAAGCGACTCATTATGTATTTTATGCACACGCGAAAACAGTTGCGGTGTACAAGCAGCTGAAACAATATGGTGAGATTGGGATTACACATGTTTTCTTACCAGCTTATAGTGTGGATGATCAAAAAGAAAATATACAAGCAGCAAATCATGCGAATGAATATGAAACGTATTGGTATTATGATCCAATTTTAAAAGGCGAGTATCCGTCTTATGTTGTACAACAATTAAAGGAAAAAGGATGGACTCCTAATTGGACGGTTGAAGAATTAGAAATCATTAAACAAAATGCAGAAGAAAATGATTTTATTGGCTTGAATTATTATCAACCAATACGAGTAGAAAGATACGATATGGATATAAAGAGTGAGGAACATTCTCGAGAAAACTCAACGCTTGCTCCAGGTAACCCTTCTTTTGATGGTTTTTATCGAACAGCTAAAATGGATGATAAAACATATACAAAATGGGGATGGGAAATATCTCCCGAAGGTTTCTTAGAGGGATTGCATATGTTGAAAGCGCGTTACGGTGACATAAAGATGTATGTAACGGAAAATGGACTTGGTGATGAAGATCCAATCATTGACGGAGAAATTGTAGATGTTCCGAGAATTAAATTTATTGAAGCGCATTTAAAAGTAATGAAGCGTGCAATTGAAGAGGGAATTAACTTAAAAGGTTATTATGCATGGTCAGTGATTGATCTTTTAAGTTGGTTAAATGGATATAAAAAGCAATATGGCTTTATTTTTGTCGATCATAATGATAACTTAAAACGTAAGAAGAAACTTTCGTTTCATTGGTATAAACGTGTGATCGAAACGAGAGGGGAAGAGTTATAACAGATAAAAGCGTATTTTAGGAGAAAGTGTATGAGTGCAAAGTATAAACAAATTGCAGATGTGTTAGAGCAAAACATTCGAGATGGGCTTTTTAATGAAACGAAAAAACTACCTACAGAAGAAGCGTTGATGAATCGATTTGAAGTAAGCCGTAATACGATACGTAAAGTAATTAGTCAGCTTGTGAATAGAGGTTATATTTTTCAAGTGCAAGGTAGTGGCATGTTTTTACGCGAAACTTCTGTAACAGATTACATTAATTTAGGAAGTTTACGTGGATTAACGAAAAATCTTGTTTCACAAAATATTGAAACGAAAGTGTTAGAGCTGGAAGTAATAGATGCGGACGAAGAGATAGCAAAGCGGATGCAATGCGAAGCTGGAACTAGGTTGTATTTTTTGAAGCGCTTAAGAATTGTAGATGCTAAACCATTCTCTATTGAAGTAAGTTATTTCAAAAAGGATATTATTCCATATTTGAACGAAGAAATAGCATTAAGCTCTGTATACAGTTATTTCATTGAAGATTTACGATTAAATATTGGTTTTGCTGATAAAGTTATTAGTTGTGAAAAAGTAAATAAAGAAAATGCACAGCTTTTAGAATTAAATGAAGGTGATCCGGCGCTTCTTATTGAAAATACAGTGTATCTTGTAAATGGAACAATTTTTGAGTTATCTCAGTCGATGTTTCATTATGAAAAGGCGAAACTTTTAAATCGAATTAATTTTAAATGAAAAATTATCGTGTGAAAAAAGCAACTGGTCCTAAGTGATCAGTTGCTTTTTATTTTTTAAGTGGATGAGCAAAAAAACATGAAAGTGGTTGGTCCGCTTTTTGCAAACATCTATTATGATAAGAGAAGAAAGGTAGTATGTTATAGACGTTTTAAAGAGGAAGGTTTTTATGTAAGTTCTTTAATTAAAATAGATGGGTCTTAGAGAGGTGAAAAGACAATGAGTTTTGCAATTTCACTAGTCGTTATTATTGTAATTGTATCGCTATTTGGGACTGTACTAGTTGCAAGAAACGTGGAGGAGAATTACGGTAAGTCTACAAAAAGAAATGTGAAAAACTTATCTGCAATCTATATTCTTCTTCTTTTTGTTCTACTGGCCGGGGTAACATGGTACGCGGTAATGATTTAATAGTTTGTAAAAGAACTGAAATGAGAGTATGAAGTTGGAATTTCAGAAGCTATTGAGTAATCAGAAAGAGAACCATTTTGGATATATCCATTTACGGATAAGAAAATGTGACTAATTAATACTATTTTTACGGTGAATACTGTTAGTAAAAAATGAGGATAGTTCGTTTTGAAAGGAGGAAACTAGATGGAATGGAAACCAAATCGTGCAGATAAGACACCTGTATATAAACAAATTGCGGATTATATTGAAAGAGGCATTTCTTCAGGTGAATTTCCTTCTGATAGTAAGTTACCTTCTGAGCGTATGTTAGCAAAGGAATTACAGGTGAACCGGAGTACAATAGTAGCTGCGTATGAAGAATTAAAATCACTTGGAGTAGTAGAACGGCAAAAGGGAAGCGGAACACGGGTCAATACAGACATATGGGGTGTCTCACATAAACGAATACCGAACTGGGGTAGGTACGTGGAGGATGGATCGTTCTTACCTAACGTACCACTCGTTCAACAAATTCGAACGGAAACACAAAAAGATGATTTAATTAATTTAGCAAGCGGTGAACTGTCACCAGAATTAATTCCAAGTGATAGATTTCGAACAATTTTGTCGGAGAAAACATTTATGGAAAACCTCGGTTATGATCATCCACTTGGAAATGAGATGTTGAGAAAAACAATTGCAGCACATGTTCAGCAATATAAACAAATTGAAGCAGATTCAAGCTCTATTCTTATTACGTCAGGAGCACAACAGGCGCTTAATCTTATCGTTCAATGTTTATTAAAACCTGGTGATGCGATCGCGATTGAAGATCCTTCGTATTGTTTTTCGCTTCCAATGTTTAAATCGGCCGGTTTAAACATATTTCATTTACCTGTTGATGAGCATGGAATGAATCCAGATGACTTAATCGATTTGCACAAAAAGCATCGCATTCGTATGGTGTTTTTGAATCCAGATTATCAGAATCCGACGGGGACTGTGCTTTCATTAGCGAGACGTAAAAAAATTTTAGAACTGTCTTCTGAGTTCGGTATACCAATTGTAGAAGATGATCCGTATAGTTTAATCTCTTTTAATGGAGAAGTGAACCCGACATTAAAATCAATGGACCAAAATGGAAATGTTCTTTATATAAGTTCATTATCAAAAATTGTTGCATCAGGATTACGTATTGGATGGATAATTGGTCCTACACGTGTAATTGAGCGTTTAGCAGATGCAAAGCAACAAGTTGATTTTGGCCATAGTGTATTTACGCAGTGGGTAGCAAATCAATTTTTAGAATCAAAGGATTTCCATAAACATATTACGATACTTCGTGGACAATTGAAGCAAAGAAGAGATGTATTAATTGCAGAGCTTGAAGGAACATTGGGAGACCGAGTTGAATGTTTCGTGCCAGAGGGTGGAATACATGTATGGTGTAAAGTGAAAGGAAAGTTTGATGAATATCACTTATTAGGTGAATCTATACAGAATGGTGTCGCATTTGTTCCGGGCAGTGTTTTAGGTTCGAAAAATGAATATATACGATTTACGTTTGGTAGAGCGAATATAGAACAAATTCAACTTGGAATTAAACGGTTTGCCGACACGCTAAATGAGATTTCATAATATGGATGTGTGATAGTGAAATGAGGGAAAGAAATGAAGTACGTGACGCTTTTACTTCAAGTAGGCGTGCTATATGTATTTAGCCTAGTGGGTACGTGGATTCAAGGAGTATTCCATCTATCAATGCCAGGAAGTTTAATAGGGATGTTAATACTGTTCCTGCTCCTTTCCACTCGCGTTTTACCGTTAAAATGGTTTGAGTTAGGTGCGGAAAAGTTAATCGTATTTTTACCGTTATTTTTAATCCCTTCGACAACAGGGCTCATGGAATACGGGTCTTTTCTTTTCAGTAAGGAGAGTATTATATTCCTTTTAGTAGTTGCAAGTACTGTAGTAACTTTGATTGTTTCAGGGTATATAAGTCAATTATTAATAACAACAAAAAAATAAAATCGACAAGGTGCACGATTCAAATGGTCTTAATTATTATTACTGTAGCAATTTATTTCTTGGCGACAAAGCTATATAAAAAATTTACGTTTGCATTTACGTTACCGGTGTTAACAGTTACGGCAATTATGATTTGTTTATTTTTCATTTTTGGTATTTCTCATCATGAGTATAGGGAAAATGGAGGAGACATTCTTTCAAGCTTATTGAGCCCTGCAATTGTAGCATTAGCCATACCTCTATTTAAAGAGCGAAAGATACTTATGAAAAATTTTTTATCGATACTTATTGGAGTAGTGATAGGTATAGTGGCTGTAACGAGTATGAATGTAGTGATTGGCGGAATTTTAAATATAGATAAGGAACTTATATTAACTACTTTACCACAGTTAGCAACGATGCCTATTGCCCTATCATTAGCGGATCAAATTGGTGGTATTCCATCTATGACTTCTAGTTTTGTAGTTGTTGCAGGAATAACAGGCGCTATTATCGGACCAACAGTACTTAAGTTTTTCAGTATAACAAGTACGATTGGAAAAGGAGTTGGAATGGGCTGTGCATCACATATTATCGGTGTGAGCCGTCTCGTGAAGGAAGGCGAGAAAGAGGCGACAATCGGTTCGGTAACGATGATTGTAACTGGAATACTCATTAGTATACTAATACCGTATGGAACGAAATTTATTTTTTAAATGTAATGGAGATGATAACAATGACAACATGGTTTATAGTTACATTATTTGTTTTTGGAGCTATTAAAGTATTAGTTTCTAGCATGCCCACTTCTGTTGTGGAATCAATTATTAGTAAATTTGAATTGCATCAAAAGCTTGAGGCGGAAAATACTTCTATAGCGATAGATGGAAAAAATATAGAGGGAGAAATGAAACTACAAGTTATTCATGAATTTAATGAGGCTTTGTTTTTAGATAAACATTATTTCCCGCCGCACGGAGAAGGGACACCCATAGTCATTGATACGAAGAAAGGGAATAAAGAGATTAGATTTTCGCTATATAGCTATGAAGAACATGTTGATGTCATTAAGCAATATAAGAAGAAAGTCGTTGCCTATCGTTTACGCTCTAAAAGCCTTCAAACATTGGCACCATTAGCAATAACGGAAGAGTATGCTTAAGAAGGGACCTATAATGGTCTCTTTATTTTTTTATCCAATTATATACGTTCCAAATAAAAGAATGAAAAATCATATAACCAAATAAAGAATATGTATGGTTCCAATTCGCGTTATGTACAAATAAACCTAAACTTTCAGCAATCTGTTCAAAAAGGCTAGCACAAATACCGATTGAAATAATAAATAAAATTCTAGAAACGTTAGATAATTTTTTTGAAATGTGTATAAAGATAACTGTTAAAATCGGCAGTACGAACAATGTAAAAGCTATATTAACCGAAAATGTGGATGAGAAGGGCCTAGCCGGAAAGGAATATATTTGTTTATGAACAAAAAAGGCATCTAAGCAAGTTCCAATAATAGAAGAGAGAAAGATTGTAACTACTAATGCTAGAAACTCATTCTTCTTCTCGGAGGAGGACATTTTTCTTTGCGAGAATGGCGAGTTCAATTTTTTCGAGTGTTTTGCAGTAGTCTTCTGTAATTTGTCCATTTATATTTTCCTCCTTATCAACTAAGTAATTTACAACTTGCCAATCGGTAAACCAATCTTCACTGTCAACTTCTTCATGCTTCATATCTCGCCATGCATAGATGAGTGCAGGGCTGTATATGCGATAAGCGCCATTTCGTAACTGGCATTTCTTTATTCGGCGCTTATAAAACTCACGGGAAAAAGATTCATTTACACTTGAAAATAAATGGGGCCAGTAATCTTTCCTTGATCCTGTATGTGGATGGTGTTGAGCCCAGCTTATTATTTGAGATAAAACATGTGTATCTCGAAATAATAATGAGTACAATCTTTTTCCAATTAATATCCGTTCATGTAAGGAAGTGAAATGTTTCATTGTATCACCAAATAGTAATACTTTTTGTTTCTTATCATTTTCGTAGAATGGGAAAAGAATATGATTAAACTGAAAGAAATCAAAGAGTTTAAATCCAATACTATTTAGTACAGTCTTTTTAAATTGTACATTTTGAATCACTCTTTTTTCTAAGTAGTTTTGTTCATTAATAATAGTGGCAATCGCTAAAGTTTTTTTGTTACCTGTTTTCCAAAAATGGTGCCACATCGTTTCCATAAATGTAGAAACATTTAGGTGAGGGAGAAGGTGAAATAACTTTTGTGATCTCTTTACACTTTGTTCGTAAAGTAAAAATTGAGGGTATACATCTTGGAAAATAAGCCAATTCCCTTTTTCTAAAAAAGAAAAAAATATGAATTGATCTTTCTCTGATAAAATTCTCGTATATAAATCCCCCTTTAAATCAGTCATATTCCAACCGCCGTTACGTGATACCATATGTCCAAGCAGTGCCCAATGTATTTCTGGATATTGAATGTAAAATTGGTAGTATGCGCGTGTTCTTGTAACATTATTTTTATTTAGCTGTTCTGTTTGTATTTTTATTTTGTTGATGATGAGTTGCTCTTCTTTCGTTAATTTATACATGGTATCAGAAGGAATAAGTTTGCTTTTTTGTTTCAATTCATTTTTTACATCGAATAGGGAGAGAGGCAGTGCTTTGGAAGGTCCGTTATATGTATGATATGAATTGTTTCGGTCCATTCCGTTACCTCCCTTTTTCATAAATTTAAACATGATTATTGGCTATGAATCATTCTATTTATTTTATTACGAGTATAAGAAATAAATGAGCGGTGTTTTTTTACAAGGAATTTATTTATCATGCAAACAGTATGGAAAATCTTACTGTTGTGAGGTGAAATGAAAAACAGAAACTAAGTTTAATAGTTTCTGTTTTTTTATTTTGTCAATTAAATGTAACAAACGACGATTATGATTTGAATCAATTGAAAATAATTCAATAAATATTATTTAAATTGAGATGTTTCGTAGGAGGAAAAGGAATGTTAAATAAAATAATTTTAATTACTGGTGGTACAGGTTCGTGGGGGCATGAACTTATAAAACAACTATTAGAAAAATCACCGAAAGAAATTAGAGTTTTTTCAAGAAATGAAACGGTTCAGTTTGAAATGCAGCAACAGTTTATAAATGATGATAGGCTAAAATTTATTATTGGAGATATTCGTGATAAAGATCAACTAGTCTATGCATGCCAAGGTGTACATTATGTATTCCATCTTGCAGCTTTAAAACACGTTCCAGTATGTGAGTATTATCCTTATGAAGCTATAAAAACTAACATACATGGTACGCAAAATGTAATTGAAGCCTCTACACAGATGCAAGTTGAAAAAGTTATATATGTTTCAACGGATAAAGCAGCTGATCCATCAAATACGTATGGGATGACAAAAGCAATTGGTGAAAAATTAATGGTTCATGCGAATATACAAACGAAGAAAACAAAATTCATTTGTGTTCGTGGTGGAAATGTTTTAGGAACGAGTGGAAGTGTAGTACCGCTTTTTAAACAACAAATTAAAAGATCTTCAGAAGTAGGGATTACCGATGCGAATATGACTAGATTTTTCTTAACAGTTGAAGATGCTGTTGGATTGTTATTTAAAGCCGTATCTCAAGGTAGAGGCGGGGAAATCTTTGTTATGAAAATGCCGGCATGTAAAATAACAGATTTAGCGGAAATATTAATTGAAGATTCAAAAAAAGAAAATATTAAGGTGAAAGAGGTAGGGATAAGACCGGGTGAAAAATTAAGTGAAATGCTTCTATCTGAGGTAGAGAGTAAAACAAGTATAAGTTTTGATCAAAATTATTTTGTGGTACTACCGACGATTCCTATCGAAGGACTTCAAGAATATTATTCTAGCTATCCGCTAGTGGATGTGAAGAATTTTAGTTCTCAACAAGATTTACTTGCAAAACATGAGGTGAAACAAATGCTATTAAAAGGAGGGTTTTTGCGATGAAAAAAAATGCGAGCCTTTTAATAACTGGTGCAAATGGTTTCACAGGCCGCCATGCTTGCCACTATTTTTTAGAGCAGGGCTTTCATGTAATTCCTATGTTTCAAAATCGTGCACATAGAGAAAAAATTAGAAATGGTATTACGTGTAATTTAACTAATAAGAGCGAAGTAATGAAGGTAATGAAACAAATAAAGCCGGACTACGTATTGCATTTAGCGGGAAGGAATTCGGTTATAGAATCTTGGACAGCTGCTCTTGAGTATATAGAGATTAATGTAATAGGAACGTTATATTTATTAGAAGCAATTAAGCAAGAAGCCTCGCATTGTAGAACATTAGTTATAGGATCTGCTTTGCAAGCAGATAGTATGAACGAAATGAAAATTTCAAATCCATATAGTTTAAGTAAAACGATGCAAGTCATTATTGCAGAGGCTTGGGGAGGATTAATGGATTCAAATATTATCATTGCAAAGCCCTCAAACTTAATTGGTCCAGGGGTATCGAATGGTATTTGTTCGATTCTCGCAAAGAAAATAATAGATATAGAATCAGGTAGAAGTAAGGCTATTATCGAAGTAAACAGTTTGAAAGATAGTAGAGATTTTCTAGATGTACGTGATGCGGTCAAAGCGTATCATGTGTTATTACGAGATGGAATAAATGGAAAACAATATAATATCGGATCAGGAGTAAAACGATCTTTATTAGATGTACTAGAACAATATAAAGAATTAACACAGCTAAATTTTTTTATAGAGGAAACAGAGAAAAGTGGGAGCGACTCAAATGAGAGTTTAGCAACAGAGGAAATAAAAAATTTAGGTTGGATCCCAGAAATTGAATTTCATCAATCATTAAAAGATGTACTTGAGTATGCGAAGTGTAGTGACATCTGCGTGCAATGAAAAACAAAAAAGGGTGTAAGAAATATATGAATGGTTATGAAGTAATAGATAATCAAAATACGCTATTTCTTTCAATTGTTGATACGCTGGACTGGAGAGATGAAGAAGCGCATGTATTGCTTATTTATGAGGCAATACATAAATATCAAGCGTATGTAGAAGAAAAAAGGGTTAATCGAATAAAGTCAGCATTAGAGACGGAAACTAGATATGTGATTCAAATCTTTGCTCAATACGAGTGTAGTGAGTATGGAAATGATTTTTATGAACTCATTAACGATCTTTTACAAGATATAGAGGTGGAGTTAAAGATTTATATAAAAAATAATAAGTTTATTTACATTTAAAAGGTAAAGAGAAAGCTAGATTTTTAATAATAAAGGTGGGTATAAGTTATGAGCAAAACGATTCTTTTTACTGGGGGCGGTACAGCCGGACACGTTATGATTAATATTGTATTAATTCCTAAATTTATAGAGAAAGGCTGGAGAGTCGAGTATATTGGATCCAAAAATGGAATTGAAAAATCATTAGTGCAAAATGTAAAATACAATAGTGTTTCAACGGGAAAGCTTAGGAGATATTGGGATTGGGAGAATTTTAAAGATCCTTTTAAAATTATACGCGGTTGTTTACAAAGTTATAATTTAATTAAGAAAACAAAGCCTGACGTTATCTTTTCAGCAGGAGGATTTGTTTCAGTTCCTGTAGCTATAGGAGCATGGTTAAATCGTGTGCCTATAATTATACGTGAACCAGATAGCACATTAGGGCTTGCCAATAAAATAGCATTACCTTTTGCTACAAAGCTATGCACAACATTTCCTCAGACAGGAGAAAATGTAAGTAATGAGAAGAAGGTTTATGTAGGACCAATTGTAAGGGAAGAAATTGAGAAGGGTAACGTATTACGAGGAAGAAGATATTGTGAATTTCAGCAAGATAAACCAGTATTATTAATTATGGGTGGGAGTCAAGGTGCTAAGTGGATAAATGATATGGTAAGGGAATGTTTAGATACAATACTATTAAACTTTAATATTATTCATATATGTGGTAAAGGGAAGGTAGACCCATCTATTGGCATGGAGGGATATATGCAATTTGAATATATAGGCGACGAGTTGCCGCATATACTAAATATGGCAAGTGTTGTAGTTTCTAGAGCGGGTTCTACTGCTATTTCTGAATTGTTATTTTTGAAGAAACCGATGTTGCTTATCCCGTTAACTAACAGTTCCAGTAGGGGAGATCAAGTTTTAAATGCTGAATATTTTTCACGGCAAGGATATGCGGAAGTTATACTCCAAGACAGAGTAAGTACGAATACATTTATACATGCAGTAAATAAGTTGTATACAAATAAGGAGAAATATATTCAAAACATGAATGGATATAAGAAAACAAATGATGAGGGAATTCATCAAATAATAGATATAATAAATGAAGTGGTGAAGTAATAGAAATGTAAATAGAAAAACAAAAGGAAAGAAGGTATCTTCTTTCCTTTTTGCTATATTTGTTCTAATTAGTTATGTACTATGGGTGAATGCCGTTTTCTAATAGCTCAGTAAATGCATGAATATGAATAGGTTTACTGTAATAATAACCTTGAATAAACTGACATTTATTTTTTTGAAGGAAATTTACGTGCTCTTTCGTTTCTACACCTTCAGCAATGACAGACATTCCTAATGTATTTGCTAATGTGATGATCGTTTTAATAATTTCCATTCCATCATCACATGTTTCAGACATTGTAATAAATTCTCTCGGGATTTTTAACGTATCAATTGGATACAAAGGTAAGTAGGCTAGCGAAGAATAACCTGTACCAAAATCGTCGATAGAAATGTGAATCCCTAAACTTTTTAGTGTACGCAGTTTTATCAATGTTTCTCGCTCATCCATCATTGCAATTCGCTCTGTTAATTCAAGATCAAGAGAGCTTGCTGGTAAACCTGTATTTGTTAAAGTAGAAGAAATAGATTTTACAAAATCCTCTTGTTCAAATTCCTTAGCAGATAAATTTACACCTATTTTTAAATGTGAATATCCGAGTACGTGCCAACGTTTCATTTGTTTACAAGCCTGCTCTAATGTCCATTTACCTATTGAAATAATTTGTAGTGTTTCTTCTGCAATCGGAATAAACTCGTATGGAGAAATAATACCTAATTCAGGATGATTCCACCTAATTAAAGCTTCTGCACCGATAATTTTATTAGATTCACTATCAACTTGAGGTTGATACAAAAGGAACAATTCTTCATTTTGTAGTGCGTTTGGTAAATCTTTTTCTAATCGCAATCGTCTTTCAATTTTTTTAGCGATTACATCGTCATAAATAGATACACAGTTAAGTTCTTTTGCTTTTGCATCATACATTGCAACATTAGCGTTTTTCAGAAGTGTAGCGGTATCGATTCCGGAATGTGGATAAATAGCGATGCCGATACTCAGTGATAAAGTTAATTTATGCTCATGTATGATAAATGACTTTTTCATGCATTTAAATAATTGGTTACATAATTGGAATAAGTAATCTTCGTCAGTATAGTTTTCAATTATGATTGTAAATTCATCGCCACCGATTCTTGAAAGATGAGTATGTGATGGAAGACATGATTGGAAGCGCTTTGCTACTTCTTCTAATATGTAGTCTCCTGATGAATGTCCAAGTGTATCGTTAATTGCTTTAAAGCGATCTAAATCTAAATATAATAATGCAAACTCGCTTTCTGTTATTTCAGCATTTTTTATAACTCTCTTTAATTTCTTATGGAAAAAGGCACGGTTACCAATTTTCGTTACAGTGTCATGGAATGCTAAATATTTTATTTCTTCTTGCTGTTTTTTTAGTGCAGTAATATCTTTCACCATAATATAGCTTCCTGAAATTTGTCCGTCTATTATAATAGGAATGATTGTAACGTATAAAAAATAAGTAAAGCCATCTTTATATTGAGAACTAAGTTGTAAGGATGCCGATTCTTGTTGTTTCACTTTCTCTAACGCCAATGCTAGCTTATGCTTATCTTCATCTAAAATAATCGAAAAACAAGTTTCACCGAGTAACTCATCTGTTGGTGCTCCAAGTAGTACACTCCCAGCCTTATTTACATTTAAGAATATTCCATTTAAATCAATGGTGAAAATAGGGTCAGGATGATATTCATATAATGATTTGAATTTTTGTTGTTTTTGAGAAAGAGCCTCTGATTTATGAACTAAATCAGAAGTCCGTAAAGTAACTTTTTCTTCTAGTTGGGCATTAAATGCCTGCAAACGTTTTGTTAAGGAATTGTTTTGCATACGTACGATAGAATGACGAATGAGTACGAAAATAAAAGTAATACAATTTCCTGTAATGAGAGTTGAAGATGATGTTTGTTCTTTTAATGTAAACCCGATTAGTATTGCAACAGCAAGATAGGGAAATACAACTAAAGCTTTTTTTCCTATTATAGGGTTTACAAGGAAATAATTTTTATGGCTATTATGATCTTCTGAAATAGAGCCAGCTATTGCAATAAGTAATATAGGTATTCTATATAAAAGACGTAATAATATTATCGTTTCAGTTGATAAGTGGTTATTTAAGTAAAAATAAATATAGTTAAAAGTTGCAGAACTTATTAATACAAAAATAAAGATATAAATTTTCCGTTTGGAATTAAAAATTGTTGGACGGAAAAAGAGACTAACACCTAGCAGTAGAAATAATAAATCTGCAATTGGGTATAAAAATGAAAGGAAAACATCTCCTAGTGAAAGAGCGAATATATTTAAATTTGGTTGATTAAATAAATACCATTCTAATGTAAATATGGAAGTAAGCACTATGCATATATCACAAATAAAGAACGCTTTTTCCCATTTATTGCATTCCTTTAAGATTTTATAGCAGAAAGCGATAAGACAGAAAAATAGAAAAAACATGTAAAATACATCAGAAACCGTAAAACGATGTATTGGAATTTCGAAGAAGCTATCTTGATATGTATATACTATTTTCCCTAATAAAAAACTACCAATTGCTATTGTAATACATATCCAAAACGGATTTGAACTGACTTTTTTAGAATATATAGAGTAAATCAGTGATACAAATGTAATGGCTTCAACGACAAGTGAAGCGAAGCGTACATCTGAATTTGAAAAATGAGTAGGGAACAGATAGAAAAACATAAAATAGATTGAATAGCATATTAATGTTCCGATTAATATACATAATTGTAAATTTTTATTTAATTTCAATGAAATCACCTTCTTTAATTATGCACTATGTTCGTTATATCTATACATAATAATATTATTTAAGAATTGTATCAGATTTCCTTATAAAAATCATGTTTATAAGGAAAGTGTTAAAGAGTGTAAGTATTCTTAAGGTTGAAAAAATATTGCGGTTGATAGTATAGACTGTATCAAGACTTTAAATAGAAATTGTATATTTAGTCATCCTTTGAATTGTAAAGTTTTTTTAGTGATTTGTAAGTGGAGATGCAAAATTGCATATAAAATGATGAGTATCTTTTTTTGGTGAGCTTTTTATTTTTAATCTGAAGATTAATATTTGTGAAAATGTTGAGAAAAGATATAAAATAAGAACGTGTATTCTTACAGAGTGGAATAGTATTGCCACTAAATAGGGAGGCTTTTTTATGATATATCGAATTAAAGATTCAGAAATATACTATGAAATTGTGGGAGAGGGTAAACCGGTCATTATCATACATGGCTGCGCCCCTGACCATAGGTTAATGATGAAATGTATGGAATCAGTATTTCAGAAATATGAAGGTTATAAGCGAATATATATTGATTTACCTGGAATGGGAAAATCGAATGCTCCAAATTGGATAAATAGTTCAGATCGTATAGTAGAAGTGCTTATCACATTTATTGAGGAAATCATTTCTACTGAAAAATTTTTATTGGTAGGAGAATCATATGGAGGCTATTTAGCCAAAGGTATACTTGCAAAGATGTTTGAGAGAGTTAGCGGATTACTATTAGTATGTCCTGTTGTTGTAGCGGAGCCAGAAAAAAGGATTCTTCCAGATAAACAGGTAATTGTACAAGATGAGGAATTTTTAAATACGCTCACTTCCACAGAAAGAGAGGAGTTTTGTGAGTTAGCTGTAATAGCAAATGAATATACATATAAGCGATTTAAAGAAGAAATTAAGCCTGGGTTAGATGTTGCTAATTATGAATTTATTGAAAGGTTGCAAAAGAATTACTCTCTTACTATGGATTTTCAGCATGAAAAATATGAAAATCCCGTTCTTTTACTGACTGGAAGACAAGATATATCAGTAGGTTATCAAAATATTATAGAAATTATTGAAGAATATCCAAGGGCAACATTAGCAGTGTTAGATATGGCAGGGCATAATTTGCAAATTGAGCAGCCTGAATTATTTGAGAGTTTAGTAGGAGAATGGATTAGACGAACAAATCAGCACAGTTTATAAAGTATTTTAGTATTACCCCTAAGTGTTGAAATGGGATAAATGAACGTGATTTATTAACTTATCTCGCTATTTGCCGGGCAGCCCGATTAGTGAGGGCTGATTAAAGTTTCACTTTATAAAAAATTTTAAGGAGAAATTATGAGCACATATATTTATATGGTTAGACATGGTGAATCACCAAAACTAGAAGGAAATGAAAGAATGCGTGGATTAACTGAGAGGGGACATATGGATGCCCGTAGAGTAACTGACATATTAAAAGCGGAGAGGATTGATACTTTTATTTCCAGTCCTTATAATCGGGCTATGCTAACGATAGAGGAGTCAGCTAATTTCCATGAAAAAGAAATAGTAGTATATGAAAATCTTAAAGAGTGTATGTTTTCAAGTGAGGATCAGGTTATATCAGACAAAGAGGTGTATCCACTTGTACAGAAGATGTTCTCTAATCCGGACTTTGCACGAACGGAAGGAGAGTCATATGCAGATTGCCAGAGAAGAGTAGTGAAAGTATTAAAAGAAATCTTAATGGATTTTCGAGGATGCAAAATTGTAATTGGTACACATGGGCTTGTCATGACATTAATGATGAACTATTTTGATAAACAATATGGTTTTGAATTTTTAATGAATACGTCAAAACCGGATATATATAAGATGGAATTTAAAGAAGAACAATTAATGAATGTAGAGAGATTATGGAAAGCTGAATAAAATTAGTTGCATGGATTTTGTTGTAAAAGTTACTTTTATAGCAAAGTCTTTTTTTGAATAGAAAGCATCTTTATCAACTATTGTTAGAATGTTAAATAAATAAGTAATTATTCAGTCTTTGAATAAATTATGGAGAAATTGGTTTAGGGAAACAATTTTAAATGTGTCAAAATTCCAAACGTTGGATTTATATTCAATAGGAGAAAAAGATGTAGAATTTTGTCTTACAGTCCCCGTTTACTTTTCATTTCATTACATATAGGCTTTGTGGTGTAAGGGAGGACATTGCCTTTACGTAAAATCTATAAGGAGGTCATTGTAATGAAACAGATTAAAAAGTTTGCGGGAGTTGCTTTAGCGGGGACGATTGGATTAAGTGGATTACTGTTTTTAGAACCAAGTGTAAGCGTTGCGGAAGCACAGCAAGTGAAAGTAGAAAATTTCAATACAATTGATGTAACGATGAATCTAAATGACTTGTATGTATTAAGTGGCAGAAGCATTGATATTCTTTCTGGAGATAAAGAAGCAATTCAGTTAAATAAATACACAATTAGTTTTAATAAACCTGGGAAGTATGTGATTAAAGTAAATGGCTGTATTTATGATGATGTATATACTTTTATTGTAAATGAGTAGTATATATTCTTAAATTGCGAGATAAAAACAGAAACACCCTATTTGCGATGAGAGTCGTAAATAGGGTGAATTTATTTGTATTAAGCTGTACTTTAAATATGTTCACTAATATTCTTTTTGTTATGTAAAAGTGTTAACAATGTAAATGAAATATACATCTTCACAGTCAAAAAAGTTAAAATATTTCGTTTTAAGGATTATAATGGAGGGAGGAACATAAAAGGGAGTGAATGAACTTGAAACAAGAACTTATTGAAAGATTTACGAGATATGTAAAAATTGATACGCAATCAAATGAAGAAAGTCATACAGTACCAACAACACCAGGACAAATTGAGTTTGGTAAGTTATTAGTGGAAGAGCTAAAAGAAATTGGTTTAACAGAAGTAACGATGGATGATAATGGCTATGTAATGGCAACGCTTCCAGCTAATACGGACAAGGATGTTCCTGTAATCGGATTTTTAGCCCATTTAGATACGGCAACAGACTTTACAGGGAAAAACGTCAAACCACAAATTCATGAAAATTTTGATGGTAATGCAATTACGTTAAATGAAGAGCTAAATGTTGTGTTAACACCAGAGCAGTTCCCGGAATTACCATCATATAAAGGACATACCATTATTACAACTGATGGTACAACACTTCTAGGAGCAGATGATAAAGCTGGTCTTACAGAAATTATGGTTGCAATGAACCATTTAATACATAATCCGCAAATTAAGCACGGGAAAATAAGAGTAGCATTTACACCGGATGAAGAAATTGGTCGTGGGCCAGCGCATTTTGATGTAGAAGCGTTTGGTGCATCATTCGCTTATACGATGGATGGAGGTCCATTAGGTGGTTTAGAGTATGAAAGTTTTAATGCTGCAGGTGCTAAGTTAACGTTTAACGGAACGAATACACATCCTGGAACAGCAAAAAATAAAATGCGCAATGCTACTAAACTTGCTATGGAGTTTAATGGGTATTTACCAGTAGAAGATGCGCCAGAATATACAGAAGGCTATGAAGGATTCTATCATTTACTTTCTTTAAATGGTGATGTTGAGCAAAGTAAAGCATATTATATTATTCGAGACTTTGATCGTGAAAATTTTGAGGCACGTAAAAATAACGTTAAAAATATTGTGAAAACTATGCAAGAAAAATATGGCGAAGATGCAGTCGTTTTAGAAATGAATGATCAATACTATAACATGCTTGAAAAAATTGAACCGGTAAGAGAAATTGTTGATATTGCATATGAAGCAATGAAAAGTTTAGACATTGAACCAAATATTCATCCGATTCGCGGAGGCACAGATGGATCACAATTATCATATATGGGATTACCGACGCCGAATATTTTCACTGGTGGTGAAAACTATCACGGTAAATTTGAGTATGTTTCGGTAGATACTATGGAAAAAGCCGTTCAAGTTATTGTGGAAATTGCAAGACGTTTTGAGGAGCAAGCTTAAAAAAGAACCAAGTAGTACGAATGTGCTACTTGGTTCTTTTAATATAGTACTCGCCACAAATAAAAAGTCGCATAAGACTCCCAATTAGCCCAGTTTGCCGCGAAATCTTTTATTTCATTTTTTGTCGGTTTATTTTCGGAACCTGTTATAAATTTAATTGCATTATGCAGACCAACATCATCAATTGGAAAAGCCGAAGGAAATCTTAAACAACGCATTAAAACATAGTTGGCAGTCCATGGTCCTATACCATGGATAGCAGTTAATTGTTTCTCAGCAACCTTTACATCTTGTGTTTGCAGTAAATCCTCTTTTGATAATTTTCTCTCTGTAATAAGCTTCGCAATACCGATTAAATATTCACATTTTCTAGTCGTCATTTTTAATTGTTGAAGATTTTCTACATGTAGATTTGCAATTGTTTCAGGTGATGGGAATATCCAATGTTTTCTACCGTCCCATTCTACATAACTTCCAAATTGCTCAACTAATCTCCTTTTTAGTGTATAAGCATATGTTAGGTTAATTTGTTGACCGATAATTCCCCAGGAAAGTGCCTCAAATAAGTCTGGAATGCCTAAAGTACGAAGGCCATAATATTGTTCAATTGGTCCTTGAAGGAGTAAATCATGTTTAGCTAATGTATAAAATGGGGCTAAATCAGTAGTTAAATCAAACCATTCTTTTACATAGTTAACTACAGCTTCACGTATCGATTTTTCAGATGTATATGGTTCTTCTAAACAACGTATTTGAATATTCCCATCTGTATTCACACTAATTTCAACTAAAGGATTTACATCTTGAACAGGGATAACTTTATAAATTTTGTTATCTTCAATATGGAACATACATTCATTGTTAGAGCGTGATAGATAACGTAAATTTTCTTGGAAACAAAATTCTTTTGGAACTGCTATAGATAATGCGCTATTATATTCTGCTGTCATATGAATTCCACCTGCAACTTTTCTAATGTAAGCAATTTTTTCTTCATTTCTAATCCACCCCTAAATCCGGTTAGTTTCCCATTCTTCCCAATAACGCGGTGACAAGGAATGGTGATAAGAAGAGGGTTAGCAGCAATAGCAGAAGCAACGGCGCGCACAGCTTTAGGTTTTTGAATTCTTTCAGCAATTTCTGTATAAGAATATGTCTTTCCATAAGGAATTTCACGTACCGTATTCCAAACAGATAATTGAAAATTAGTTCCATAAGCATCGATAGGAAATGTAAAAGTTTCTCGCTTGTTTTCTAAATACTCGATAACTTCTTGCGTATATATTTGCAAGTAATCTGGACTATGGGTCAATATATGTTGGGGCAGTTTTTTTCTAGCCCATATATTTAATTCTTCAAAGTTTTCGTCTTGTGATCCAATGAAACATAGTCCATTTTCAGTTGCAGCAATATGAAATCGCCAATTTTTATGTGTAAGTAGCATCCAATATATATAATTATTTTTGTAGGAATTCATTATCGTATCCCTCTTTCATTTCGTTCTTTTTTCGATATTCAGTAGGAGTAAATCCGGTTTTCTTTTTAAATAAAGTTGCGAAATACTCTGGGTTTTCTATCCCGACAGCAGTACTAATTTCTTTAATAGATTGATTTGTGTGTAAAAGGTATTCGGTTGCTTTAAGAACCCTGAATTGTTGTATATATTCTATAGGAGTTAACCCTATTATTCTTTTGAAAGTACGTTGTAAATGAAAAGGGCTACCGTGACACATTTCCGCAAGCATGTCGAGAGTTAAGGATTCGTCATAATGCTTTTCGATATAGTCTTTAATTTGTTCTACCCACTCTTCATTAGGTAAAGTGATCCCATTTGGCTTACAACGTTTGCACGGGCGAAAGTTCTCACTTAATGCTTGCTCTGCATGATGAAAAATTCGTACATTGTTTCTATTCGGTATTCTTGATTTGCATGATGGTCTGCAAAAGATTCCAGTTGATTTCACAGCATAAAAGAATTTGCTATCATAGGAAGAATCATTATGAATAATTGCTTGCCAATACTCATTTGTTAATGTAACTCCTTCATTGTGCATAGAACATCACCTCTGAAATTAGTATAACCTGAATAAAGTGCGTATGTATGTATTCATAAATGTAAGAGCAAGATTACAAAGGTGAAAATATGATTGTTTTCTATTTTGTGATAGCATGAAATTTGGAAATAAACATCAAGAGGAGGACTATAGATGAAGTTAATTTCATGGAATGTAAATGGTTTGCGAGCTGTTATCGCAAAAGGTGGATTTTTGGAATATCTTGAGGAATCAAGTGCTGACATATTTTGTCTACAAGAGATTAAATTACAAGAAGGGCAAATTGATTTAAATTTAGAGGGATATTATACATACTGGAATTATGCTGTGAAAAAAGGATATTCAGGAACTGCTATTTTTTCGAAAAAAGAACCGCTTTCAGTTACATATGGTTTAGGCATTGAAGAGCATGATCAAGAAGGGCGACTTATTACTTTAGAATTCGAAGATTTTTACATGATAACGTTATATACACCAAATTCAAAACGTGGATTAGAACGATTAGATTACAGAATGAAATGGGAAGATGATTTCAGGTCCTATATCAAACGATTAGATGAGAAGAAACCAGTTATTTTTTGTGGAGACTTAAATGTTGCTCATAAAGAAATCGATTTGAAAAATCCGAAAAGTAATCGTAAAAATCCTGGATTCTCTGATGAGGAACGAGAGAAATTTTCATGTATTTTAGAAGAAGGATTTATTGATACATATCGTTACCTTTATCCTAATCAAGAAGGTGCATACTCGTGGTGGTCGTATCGTATGGGCGCGAGAGCGAAAAATATCGGATGGCGTTTAGATTATTTTGTTGTTTCGGAAAGAATGAAAGACCAAATAACAGAAGCGAAAATTAATAGTGAAGTAATGGGGTCAGACCATTGTCCAGTTGAATTACATATAAATTTCTAAAAAAAGAAGTATCTCCCTAATATTAGGGAGATACTTCTTTTTTTAATTCAGTTTGTTAAAATTTTTCAAATCATTCTTGAAATAATTTCATATTAAATATATACTTAGTAACGATAATCATTATCAGTGGAAATGATTATCAAGTGGTTAAGGCGTAAAAGAATTATAGTCTAGGGGAAGTGAACGGGAATGAGTTCTGGATAAAATTATTAATCTAATGAAATATATATATGGGACAAAGTTCATATAGTTAAATTTTATTGAGAATATAGTTTGAAAATTCGAGAGGAGACATATAAAGATGAACAAGAAATTATTTACTTTAGGGATGGTTACAGTTTTAAGTGTAGGTTTAGCGGCATGTAATAGTGCGGATAAAACTTCAGGCGAGCAAAAACAACAGACAAAAGCTACGGAAACGAAAAAAGATGAAAAACGAAAAATCACATATTTAGGTAAAGAGTATACAGTGCCAGCAAAAGTAGATAAAATTGCGACAGCTAGTTTAGAGTCAATGGAAGATGCGGCAATACTTGGAATTAAACCAGTTGGTGCCATTACTGTAGGTGGTAAATTACCAAAATATCTTGAAAAAGAGTTAGAAGGTGCTAAATCTGTTGGTGAGAAAATGCAACCCAATTTCGAAACATTACTACAATTAAAACCAGATGTTATTACATCGAGTACGAAATTCCCAGCAGAAACAGCTGAAAAGTTTACGAAAGTAGCTCCTACATTCCCGGTATCACACGTTTCAACAAATTGGGAAGATAACTTAAAGTTAATGGGAGAATTAACTGGTAAAAAAGATAAAGCAGAAAAAATTATTAAGGATTACAATTCGGACGCTGAAAAAGCAAAAGCAAAACTAGGAGATAAGTTAAAAGATAAAAAAGTACTTGTCATAAGACTAAGAGCAAACGAATTATTCCTATATCCAGAAGGAGTATACTTCAACCCTGTAATTTATAAAGATCTTGGACTAACTGCTCCAGAACAATTGAAAACTGTAAAAGCACAAGAGAAAATTTCATTTGAAAAACTTGCTGAACTTAACCCAGATTATATTTTCTTACAATATGAGGCAAGTGAAAATAAAAACCCGAAAGTGTTAGAAGAAATTGAAAGTAATCCAATTTGGCAAAGTATGAATGCTGCGAAGGAAAAGAAAGTATTTGTAAATGTTGTAGATCCAATGGCACAAGGTGGTACAGCTTGGAGTAAAACAGCATTCTTAAAAGAAGCCGTGAAAAATTTATCTAAATAATACAATAAGTAAGGTGCGTTGAATGATATGCAGAAAACAAATGCAGTACCAGTAACTATATTATGTATAGCACCCATACTCATCTTATTTACAATTATACTTTCGATTTTGTATGGGGCAAAAAGTATTGACGCTGAAACAGTGTGGAACGCATTATTTCATTTTGATTCAAGCGATGTAAATCATAATATTATTATTACTTCACGTTTACCAAGGGTAGTTGCAGCTCTTTTAGTCGGAGCATTTCTAGCCATATCAGGAGCACTTATGCAGGGGATGACAAGAAACTATCTTGCATCCCCTTCTATTATGGGTGTGACGGATGGCGCTGCCTTTGTTATTACACTTAGCATGATTTTTCTTCCGGGAATGTCATCAATTGGTATGGTTGTATGTTCAATGATTGGTTCTGCACTAGGAGCCGGTATCGTGTTTGGTTTTGGTTCGCTCCTTCAAAATGGCTTATCACCAGTTAGGTTAGCGATTATAGGAACAGTTATTGGAACATTTTTAAGTAGTGTATCGGCTGCAATGGCTTCGTATTTCCAAATTTCTCAAAATGTTAGTTTTTGGTTTAATGCAAAGTTAGATCAAGTAGATCTTAATATCATTAAAATCACGATACCGTTTGGGATAATTGGAATAATTTTAGCATTGTTAATATCAAAATCTATTACCATTCTTTCATTAGGCGAAGAGGTTTCTATTAATTTAGGGCAACGTACAAAACTAGTTAAAGCGATGGCAATTTTATCGGTAATTTTCTTAACAGGAACAGCAGTTGCTTTAGTGGGGAAAGTTGGTTTTGTAGGTTTAATTATTCCGCACATTACGCGCTTTATAATTGGGGTAGATTATAAGTGGATTTTGCCATGTGCAGGTGTTATTGGTGGCGTTTTCTTAGCGTTATGTGACGTTTTGAGTAGATTTGTAAACTATCCATTTGAAACACCTATTGGAGTCGTTACCTCTTTAATTGGAATTCCTTTCTTCCTTTATTTAATCCGTACTAGAGGAGGAGAGAGACATGCTTAAAAGTTCAAGTCAACGTTTCGGAATGACGATGGGGATTATTATATTTTTAATACTATGTGCTATTTATATTAGTTTAACAAATGGTACGTTCGACATTACGATTACAGATATATTTAAAACACTGTTTAGAATTGATCCAGTACCAGAACATGATTTAGTTATTTTTGAGTTTCGCCTTCCGCGCATCGTAATTGCTGGATTAGTAGGATTAGGCCTTGGTGTTGCGGGTGCCGTTATTCAAGGGATTACGAGAAATGGGTTGGCGGACCCAGGTATTTTAGGCGTAAATGCCGGAGCAGGAACAGCGATTGTCATTTTTATGTTTTTCTTTCAAGGGCAATTAAAAAGCACAGACTGGGTTTCTATTATGATGATGCCAATGTTTGGTTTAGTAGGCGGATTAGGTGCAGCTATCATCATTTATCTGTTTTCTTGGAAAAACGGTAAATTAGATTCGCAGCGACTTTTATTAACAGGGATTGCAATTGGATCAGGATTTGGAGCCTTTTCTATGTACTTATCACTCAAAATGAAGTCAACTGATTTTGAAATGGCCGCAGTGTGGGTGTCTGGAAGCATATATAGTGCAAACTGGAAGTATATTGTGGCTATGTTACCATGGCTTATTATCTTAATTCCGCTTATACAAAAGAAAGCTTATTTATTAGATTTATTTCAATTGGAAGAAACGAGTATTACAAGTTTAGGTGTTTCAGTAGAAAGAGAGAAATCGATTTTACTATTAAGTAGTATCGGGCTTGTGAGCGCATGTGTTGCTGTTTCAGGGAGTATCGGTTTTATTGGCTTAATGGCACCGCATATAGCGAAAAGGCTTGTCGGTATTCAACATAAGTATATAATTCCTACGTGCGGCGTAATCGGAATGTTTCTTGTAATTGCTTCAGACTTTATTGCGAAAACAGTTTTTACACCTGTAGAGCTACCAGTTGGAATCGTTATTTCTATTGTCGGTGTACCGTATTTCTTATATTTACTTTATAAGGCGAAAGCGTAAGAGGAGGAATAAAAGTGAGTATTTTAAGTGCAAAAAATTTAGAAACAAGTTATGAAAAGCTTACAGTGTTTCGCGATTTAAATGTGGAAATACAAGAAGGAAAAGTAACGACAATTATAGGTCCAAACGGTTGCGGTAAATCGACATTGTTAAAAACAATGGGAAGAATTTTAAAACAAAAAAGCGGTAAAGTATATTTGCAAGGACAGGATTTACATAAAATTCCAACGAAAGAAATTGCGAAGCAGTTAGCTTTACTTCCGCAAACTCCAATTGCACCAGGTGAGCTTAAAGTGGAAGAATTAATTTCTTATGGACGCTATCCACATCGAAATAACGTAAATAAGTTAACGACAAAAGATAAAGAAATGATTGATTGGGCATTAGATATAACGAAAACTTCTGAATTTCGAACGAGACAAATTGCAAATTTATCAGGTGGTCAAAGACAAAAGGTATGGCTAGCGATGGCATTAGCACAAGAGACAGAAGTGTTGCTATTAGATGAGCCAACTACATACCTTGATATGTCTCATCAATTAGATGTATTACAAATTGTGGAGAAGTTAAATAAAGAACATAATTGTACGGTTGTTATGGTATTACATGATATTAACCATGCATCAAGGTTTTCAGATGAAATTATTGCAATGAAGGAAGGCGAAATTGTTACAACTGGTAGCCCAGAAGAAATCATTACAAATGAAGTGTTAAAAGAAGTATTTCATATTGATGCGCGTGTCATGATTGATCCGCATAATGGGGCTCCTGTTTGTTTCGGTTATGATAGCGTTGTATCTCAAGAAGAAAAAATCGAAATATATGTAACAAGTTAAAAGGGGGGGATAGGGTGAATACTACAATTGAAAAACAGCAGATTATAACATCTAATACAGAGCAGTGGAAAATGTATTCAAAATTAGAAGGTAAGGAATATCAAATTCATATTTCAAAGCCGAGGCAACCAGCACCGGATTCAGGATATCCCGTTATTTACGTATTAGATGGCAATGCCTTTTTTCAAACATTTCATGAAGCAGTTAAAATACAATCAGTAAGAGCGGAAAAAACTGGTGTTTCACCAGCTGTTATAGTTGGAGTGGGTTATCCGATTGAAGGCGCATTTTCAGGGGAAGAAAGGTGCTATGATTTTACGCCTAGCGTAATTTCAAAAGATGCCCCTTTAAAACCAGACGGTAAACCGTGGCCTAAAACAGGAGGAGCACATAATTTCTTTACTTTTATTGAAGAAGAACTGAAACCACAAATTGAAAAGAATTTTGAGATTGATAAAAGTAAGCAAACGTTATTTGGACATTCTTTAGGTGGACTATTTGCTTTGCATATACTATTTACAAACTTAAACGCTTTTCAAAATTATTTTATTAGTAGTCCATCTATATGGTGGAATAATAAATCCGTTCTTGAAAAAGAAGAGAACCTTATACATGAATTAAACAATGCTAAGTTTGAAACAGGAGTGTTCCTTACAGTTGGATCACTTGAACGAGAGCATATGGTTGTAGGTGCAAATGAATTATCAGAGCGCCTTCTCCAAGTAAACCACGATAAACTTAAATTTAAGTTTTATGAAGCTGAAGGGGAGAATCATGCATCTGTTGTGCCGACGTCTTTAAGTAAAGGATTGAGGTTTATTAGTTACGTATAGGAAAAAAGGTTATGGATGAAACATTCCATAACCTTTTTTAATGTGTAGAATTGTCCTTTTCGAAAGTTTTGTTTCAACTTTTCGTCTAAAGAGACAAAAAGTTGTCACAAAACGGTCACAATTAGCATAAACATAAAATAGACGAAATGAACTTATTTCCAAAAAGGCTTGGTTTATTCCAATCATGATTTGTAGAGCTGAAAAAGTATGGATGAAAAGTTCACTATATTCCCAAGGAGGTAGATCGTATGAAAACTATTCTTGCTATCGCTGGACTTATTTGGGTTCTATCACATGGCATTCCAATTTATGAAGGAGAACAAATTCGCAGTGCTCTAAATAAAAATTTTAATGAATATCATATCATTGATCGGCAAGATAATGTTGTGACAGTTCGAGTAAATGACTGTTTTCATACGGTAACCGTTGAAGGAACTTCAGTAGTGAATGATACAAAAGTATGTGATCAGCAATAATTATATATGGAAAGAAAAAATTCTCAGGTTAAATATCTGAAAATTTAAATTAAAACATTATAGACGAAGAATAAGCGGGGGCGGGTAATCCCCGCTTATTCTTGTTTCACTTTATTGAATTTTGATGAGAGATATAATGATTTTTTGACAAAAAGGAAAGGGTATACTGAAAATTGAGATTAAGAAGCTAATGCGTTGTTAAGAATAATCATAAAGTGTAAATATACTCTTATGGGGTATCATGCGTAGATATTTAATGCTATAATTGATATACTCATAAAAAACAATTGTTTTATTGGATGAAGAGAAACTTTAAGAAGGTGATAATATGGATCATAAAGAGCATGAAGCAGTAACACATAGATCAGAAAAAGAAAAAGAACAGATTATAAATAGATTAAAGAGAATTGAAGGACAGGTCCGCGGTATTCAAAACATGATTGAAAATGATCGTTATTGCGTAGATATTTTAGTGCAAATTTCAGCGATTAATGCAGCGATGAAAAAAGTAGGAATGGGCGTTCTCAAAAATCATACGAGTCATTGTGTTTCAGGAGCTATTAAAAATGGAAATGGTGACGAAGCAATTGAAGAATTAATGACAGTATTTGAACGTTTTTCAAAAGCGTAAAAACAAGCTAGTATTTAACTGGCTTGTTTTTTTGTTTACCCTCATATTGGATTTGGGTGTATTGTAGTGAAAAAGTGTGTGTAAAATAAACTTTTAGAAAATAATTGAAAAATCATGATACAAAACCATTGATTACCTTAGGGGGGTATGGTAAGATGTAATTGTGATTAACAAACAATGAATAAACAAGAGGAGGATTTTAAATGGAACAGTTAACATTACAGGTTGAAGGTATGTCTTGTGGACATTGTGTAAATGCTATCGAAAGCAGTGTGAAAGAGCTAAACGGTGTTGAACAAGTGAAGGTTCAATTAGCAGAAGGAACTGTTGAAGTTACTATCGACTCGTCTGCTGTAACATTAAAAGATATCGTTGCTGTAATCGAAGATCAAGGATACGATGTTCAATAATTATTTTTAGATATGGAAATAAATCGTACTTTAAATGAAGTACGATTTATTTTGCTAATCATTATACCTCATAAGGGTATATAGAGGTGAGAGACATGAATGAAAAAAAAGAGGCCAATCTTCAAATATCAGGAATGACATGTGCGGCATGTGCAAATAGAATTGAAAAAGGTCTAAAAAAAGTAGAAGGTGTTCATGAGGCAAATGTAAATTTTGCGCTTGAAAAAACAAAAATAATGTACGATCCAACTAAAACAAATCCGCAACAATTTAAAGAAAAAGTTGAATCATTAGGATATGGAATTGTAAGTGATAAAGCTGAATTTACTGTTTCAGGAATGACATGTGCAGCATGTGCAAATAGAGTTGAAAAGCGTTTAAATAAGTTAGATGGTGTGAACAAGGCGACAGTAAATTTTGCTTTAGAATCAGCCACAGTAGACTTTAACCCTGATGAAGTTAATGTAAATGAAATGAAGAGCGCGATTACGAAGCTAGGATATAAATTAGAAGTGAAACCAGATGATCAAGATGCATCAACTGATCATCGATTACAAGAAATTGAAAGACAAAAGAAGAAGTTTATTATTTCGTTTATTTTATCTTTCCCATTATTGTGGGCAATGGTTAGTCATTTCTCATTTACGTCATTTATTTATTTACCGGATATGTTAATGAACCCTTGGGTGCAACTAGCACTTGCAACTCCTGTTCAATTTATCATTGGTGGACAGTTTTATGTTGGGGCTTATAAAGCGTTACGCAATAAAAGTGCTAATATGGATGTTCTCGTGGCGCTTGGAACGTCGGCCGCGTACTTCTATAGTGTATATTTAAGTATTCAATCTATTGGTTCTTCGGAACATATGACAGATTTATATTTTGAAACGAGTGCGGTACTTATTACATTAATTATTTTAGGTAAATTATTTGAAGCGAAAGCAAAAGGGCGCTCATCAGAAGCAATTAAAAAATTGATGGGTTTACAAGCGAAGACAGCTACAGTTGTGCGAGATGGAACAGAAATAAAAATTTTGATTGAAGAAGTAGTAGCTGGTGATATCGTCTATGTAAAGCCTGGTGAAAAAATACCAGTAGATGGTGAGATTGTAGAAGGAAAGTCAGCAATTGATGAATCGATGTTAACGGGTGAAAGTATTCCTGTTGATAAGTCAATTGGGGATGTAGTAATAGGTTCGACAATAAATAAAAATGGATTTTTAAAAGTGAAAGCAACTAAGGTAGGAAGAGATACTGCATTAGCTCAAATTATTAAAGTAGTAGAAGAGGCACAAGGTTCAAAAGCTCCTATTCAAAGGGTAGCAGATCAAATTTCAGGTATTTTCGTACCGGTTGTAGTTGTGATTGCGATTATCACATTTGCAGTATGGATGATATTTGTTACACCTGGTGATTTTGGCGGAGCACTTGAGAAAATGATAGCAGTACTTGTTATTGCTTGTCCATGTGCATTAGGTCTTGCAACGCCTACATCTATTATGGCAGGATCAGGAAGATCGGCTGAGTATGGTATTTTATTTAAAGGTGGAGAGCATTTAGAAGCAACGCACCGATTAGATACGGTTATTCTAGATAAAACGGGTACAGTGACAAATGGGAAGCCGGTATTAACAGATGTAATTGTAGCAGATGGATTCAATGAAAATGAACTGCTTAGATTAGTAGGGGCAGCAGAAAGAAATTCTGAACATCCGCTTGCAGAAGCGATTGTAGAAGGGATTAAAGAAAAGAAAATTGATATCCCGAGTTCAGAAACGTTTGAAGCGATTCCGGGATTTGGTATCGAATCAGTTGTAGAAGGAAAACACTTATTAATTGGTACACGTCGATTAATGAAGAAATTCAATATTGATATTGAAGAAGTTTCTAAATCAATGGAAGCGCTAGAACGAGAAGGAAAAACAGCAATGCTTATTGCAATCGATAAAGAATATGCTGGTATAGTTGCCGTTGCAGATACTGTGAAAGATACTTCAAAAGCAGCTATCGCAAGACTGAAAAAAATGGGTCTAGACGTTGTGATGATTACAGGAGATAATACACAAACTGCTCAGGCAATTGCAAAGCAAGTTGGTATTGATCACGTAATTGCAGAAGTATTGCCAGAAGGAAAAGCAGAAGAAGTGAAAAAACTGCAAGCAAATGGTAAGAAAGTAGCGATGGTTGGAGACGGGATAAATGATGCTCCTGCTCTTGCTACAGCGAACATTGGTATGGCAATTGGAACGGGAACGGATGTAGCGATGGAAGCAGCGGATATAACGTTAATCCGCGGTGACTTAAATAGTATTGCTGATGCGATATTTATGAGTAAAATGACGATAAGAAATATTAAACAAAATTTATTCTGGGCATTAGCTTATAACGCGTTAGGAATTCCAATTGCGGCATTAGGTTTCTTAGCCCCTTGGGTTGCTGGAGCAGCGATGGCATTTAGTTCTGTATCCGTTGTATTAAATGCATTACGATTACAAAGAGTTAAATTAAAACCTTAAAAAGCTACATTAAGTAATTGAATAGAATTAAAAAACAATACTTGAATAAGTATTGTTTTTTTGTTCGTATAGAAATTAAAACGATATAATAAAGCAGAAATATAGAATCGTATGTAGTAGAAAAGTTAAGAGGTAGTTTGGTAAGGAGACTTATATATGTTAAAAGATATTATAATTAGAACATTCCAAAAAAAAGATTTAGATCAAGTATTACAATTGTTCTATGAAACAGTTCATACGGTTAATGCAAAAGATTATAATGAGTTACAGCTACAGGCGTGGGCACCGGAGCGACTAGATAGAGAAAATTGGTTACAGTCTTTAGAAAAGAATATTAGCTATGTAGCGGATCATAAAGGTATGATTGTGGGGTTTGGGGATTATAACGATGATCGTTACGTAGATCGTTTATTTACGCATAAAGATTATCAAGGGAAAAGAGTCGCTTCATACATACTACAGAAGTTAGAAAAAGAAGCAGTGAACTTGGGACATAGGGAGATATATACAGAGGCGAGCATTACCGCAAAACCTTTTTTTGAAAGTAAAGATTTTATTTGCATAAAAGAACAAAAGAAACAGCATAATGGTCAGATTTTTATTAATTATGTTATGAAAAAATATCCTTCTCATAAATGAGAAGGATATTTTTCATTATTTTACAGCTTCTTTTAGTTCTTTACCAGCTTTGAAAGCAGGTACTTTAGAAGCTGCGATTTGCATTTCTTCACCAGTTTGTGGGTTACGGCCTGTACGAGCAGCTCTTTCGCGAACTTCGAATGTACCGAATCCGATAAGTTGTACTTTTTCACCAGCAGCTAAAGTGTTAGTGATTGATTCTACTACAGTTTGTACAACTACAGTAGCTTCTTTTTGAGAAATCTCAGCATTTTGTGCTACGTTTTTAATTAATTCTGTTTTGTTCATGTTTTTCACCTCATATGTAAATAATGCTATTTAAGTTGTTATTATAACGTATAAAACATTCGAGAACAAGTGTACGTACATATATTCGCAAAAAAAATGAAATTTGTAATATTTTTAGGGTTCTTTATAGACATTCTATTTAAGCCGACAGAGATTTGTTCTTCATTTCAGTCTTCTCTTGATAAGAAGATAGTTTCTTATTATAAGATATGAAGTAAGGTAGTGCTACAAATAACATACCTCCTACTAAATTTCCAAAGAAAACAAAAATAAAGTTTGGAAAATATTCAGCCCAAGTGAAATGACCGGCAAAAATTGCGGCTGGGATGACAAACATATTTGCTACAACGTGTTGAAATCCAATCGTAACAAAAGTCATAACTGGGAACCAAATACCGATAATCTTTCCGATAAATTCTTTACTTCCCATACTGAGCCAAACAGCTAAACAAACGAGCCAATTACATCCGATTGCAGAAATAAATGCTTGCAATGGTGTATCTTGTAGTTTCGCTTGAGCGATAGAAATAGTTTTCGCTAAAAAAGCTCCTTCAGTTAAGCCAACGATATGGCCAAAAAAGTAGGCTACAAATACAGCCCCTATGAAATTGCTAAACGTAACAATAACTAAATTTCGTATGAAATGAAATAAAGTAATTTTCTTTTGAAGCCAAGCCATAGAAACTGTCATCATGTTACCAGTTACTAGTTCACCGCCTGCAAGAATAACGAGAATAAGACCGATAGGGAATACAGCAGCGCCTAGAAAACTAGTAAATGATCCCCAATATTTTGGCATTGTTCCAATAACATGAATATCGAGTAAATACCCTAATGCGATAAAAGCACCGCCAAAAAAACCGAGAATTAGCATAGGGAGTAATGATAAATGAGCTTTTTTCCTTCCGGAATTCGCAGCAAGTTCCGTAATTTCTTCTGGTGTAAATACAGACATGAATAACCCCTCCGTAATAAAATGATGGAATGAATAGAAAAAGATTCGAAAATATATGTATTATAAAAATATGGTATGACTTCTGTATAAAATTGTCAAAGTGAATAGGGAGGAAATTACATATTAATAACATTGTTCATGTTGTCACATTAATGTAACAATAAGGATTTAAAGTGTTTCTAGAGGTGAAAACATGAATACGAATCATGTAAAAAAAGAACGAAAAAAATCAATCGTAAAGATATTTATTATTAGTTTTATAAGTATATTAATGATACTAGTAAGTTTGTATTATTATGCGACAGAAATAGAACGAAAACTAGTAACAGTTACATGGAATGAAATAGAAGCTTCTGCAATTCCTAAAGAATTTAATAATAAAAAAATATTACAGTTTTCAGATGTACATTTAGGGCCAGAGTTTACATTGAAGCAACTTGAACATTTGGTGGAGAAGATGAATGAATTACATCCAGATATAGTAGTTTTTACCGGAGATTTAATAGATAAATTTGGTTCTTATAGTGCAGAAAGAGAGGGAGCGAAGGCTATTTTGCAGAAAATTTATGCTCCCTTAGGGAAATATGCTGTGTTTGGGAATCATGATAGGGGCGGGGGCGGTAGTTTATTTTACAAAAAATATATGGAGGAAGCTGGTTTTTCTGTATTAGTAAATGAAGTGCAGAAAATTAAAGTGGAAAACGGCAAATATATTACAATATCAGGTTTGGATGATTTTCTATTAGGGAAGCCGAAAATAGATTCAACTTTAAAAAACTTGAAACAAAATGATTTCAACATGTTATTAGTACATGAGCCGGATGTTGTAACCAAAATAAATCGTTACCCAGTTGATCTTCAACTGTCAGGACATAGTCACGGAGGACAAGTCCAAATCCCTTTTGTAGGTCCGTTAATTACTACCAAACTAGCTGAGAGTTATGTTGAAGGTATGTATGAAGTGGAGGGGAAGAGTAAGCAGTTATATTTATATGTAAATCGTGGTATTGGGACTACTAGGATGCCTGTTAGATTTTGTAGTGTACCTGAACTTTCAGTTTTTGTGTTGAAGCAAAAGAGTGACTAGAATATTTAACAATATGATTCGGAGGAACGTGCGATGTTGGGCGATGGAAAACAGTTTCTTAAAACTTTAGATGTGACAAAGTAATTTTCATAAATAAAAAACAACAATAGGACCTATAAAGGGTCCTATTGCTGTTTTTATCCTGCATTGATTGCCCATAAATGTCCGATTGATGGGGGCTAATTATAGTTTTACTTTGTTATTTTTGCAAGGAAAGACCATCAAAATATGTTCTATAGTTATTTGAGAATTCGAAGTTGTTTTTTGCATCCCAATTAATAGACCAAGACATTAGGCCGCGGAATGCAGGATAGCCACTCTGGTTAGAAAGTTTATACTTTCCTCCGAACGGAACTCCTTTAATGATATAATTTAAAGCTTTTTTCATTTCAGTTGGCGAAATGTATCCACCACTTGGAGCTGCCGCTGGTGCTGCTGGAAGCCCAATCATGACTTGATCTGAACGAAGAGCTGGGAAAATGTTATTTGCATTACCACCTACAGGAAAACCATGTAAGAGCATATCTGCCATAGCGACCTCGTAGTCTGCAGTACCTTGATTGTAGTTATTACCGTCCATTCCAATCCCGCTACCAGCGTTGTAGTGTTGAACATGAATGTATGTTAGTTTATCTTTCACTCTGTAAATAATTGGTAAATATGCACCCCATATGCTTCCATATGCGCTATAACCGCCTTGAACATAAGCTGTTTCAGGAGCCATGCTTAATAGAAAATCTGGACCATAATGATCTGAGATTGTTCGAATAGCTGATATAAGATTTACGATTTGGGGAGTAGTTGGATTTTTGAAATTAGTATCATTTCCGTTTAAGTAAATACCTGATTCAAGGTCAATATCTATTCCATCAAAACCGTATTTATCGATTAGAGACTGTATGGAATTAATAAAACGATCCTTAGCGGCATTGTCAGGAAGTAAAACGACTCCATTTTGTCCACCTATTGAAAGAACTACTTTCTTTCCTTTACTTTTTAAATAAGAAATATCTGATTTGAAGTCTGCATCTGTACCATACACAGGAGAAAATTCAACAGTGGAACGATCACCACCAGTTTCACCAAAAGATACATTGATTACATCCCATTTTGGTGAAACGTCTTTTAATTTAATAATGCCAGTACCGTTATCAAAGTTATGCCAATATCCAACGAGTAATTTTGAACCTAAATTGTTTGCTGCTTGTGCTTGGAAAGGGGATAGCGGTAGAAGTAAGAACATTACTAAAATGCAACAAAAAAATTTGAACTTGTTTAACATATCAACACTCCTATACAAAAAGTTGTCTAGATGTATAATCTTGTTTATTTAATAATATCTGAAAATTCTTTCTTTTGTAAGGGGACTATAATTTTCTCAACAATTGTGTATGGGAAAGTATTAAACCTAATGTAATAATTTTTGAAGAAGGTTGAATTGTAATTGTTAAATTCAGAATATTTTGATATATTTTAACGTATAGAACAAAATCTTTCGCACAGTACTCTTACATAAGTTTCAAAATTTAGTTTGGAAGGGGATGTACAAGATTTGGATAAAAATCTAAAGAAAGACCTCAAAATACGCCACATTACAATGATTTCAATTGGCGGCGTAATAGGGGCTGGTTTGTTTGTTGGAAGTGGTGCAGTTGTACATTCGGCAGGACCAGGTTCTATCGTTTCATATGCATTAGCAGGACTTCTAGTCATTTTCGTCATGAGAATGCTAGGAGAAATGGCAGCTGTTAATCCGACAAGTGGTTCATTTGCAACGTATGCAAGAGAAGCGATTGGTCCTTGGGCGGGTTATACAATAGGCTGGTTATACTGGTTTTTTTGGGTAATTGTTATTGCAATAGAAGCCACAGCAGGTGCTGGTATTATCCAATATTGGATTCCACAAATACCGCTTTGGTTATTAAGTTTAATATTAACAATTTTATTAACGCTGACGAACGTTTTTTCGGTGAAATCATTTGGAGAGTTTGAATATTGGTTTTCTTTTATTAAAGTAATAAGTATTGTTTTGTTCCTTTGTCTAGGTCTTGCTGTTATTTTAGGATTTGTTCCAGGAACAGAAGCACCCGGCACTTCGAATTTAATTGGACAAGGTGGATTTATGCCAAACGGTATAAGTTCGGTCCTGCTTGGAATTACTGTTGTTATATTTTCATTTATGGGATCAGAGATTGTAGCAGTAGCCGCAGGTGAATCTGCAGAACCTGTAAAAGCAGTAAAAACAGCAACAAACAGTGTGATTTGGCGTATTCTTGTATTTTTTATTGGGTCTATAGCAGTAGTTGTTACGCTACTGCCATGGAATTCAGCAAACATATTAAAAAGTCCATTTGTAGCTGTACTTGAACATATAGGAATACCAGCGGCAGCACAAATTATGAATTTTATCGTTTTAACAGCTGTACTTTCTTGCTTAAATTCAGGCTTATATACAAATTCAAGAATGCTTTTTTCAATGGCAGAAAGAGGAGATGCTCCAAAGTCATTTTTAAAATTGAACAGTAGTGGTGTTCCCGTTCGAGCGGTTTTATTTGGAACTTTCTTCGCTTATATTGGAGTTGTGTTTAGTTACATTTCTCCAGATAAAGTCTTTTTGTTTTTAGTGAATGCATCTGGCGGGATTGCGTTACTAGTTTATCTCGTTATTGCAGTTTCGCATTTAAAGATGCGTAAAAAAATGGGGAAAGTAGAACAACAAAATTTGAAAGTGAAAATGTGGCTTTTTCCGTATGTAACGTATGTTACAATTGCTGCTATTATAGCAGTTTTAGTTGCGATGTTCGCAATTGATACTTTACGTTCACAAGCATTTTTAACAATGTTTGTTACTGTTCTTATCATACTTTCTTATTTTATTTTTAATAGAAATAAAAATAGCACAGTTTTGCATCCTAAAAGTAAGAATGAGGAATCTGTTCGATTCTAATTTTCTTATTTTCGAAGAGAGTTACACCCAATCATTGCTATAAAAGAATCATATATAATCATAGAAACAAGTAATTACTATTGTCATAGTGAATATAAACTTTTTTCTTGACTTTTTATACGAAGGCGAGCAAAATGGTAAAAAAGGAAGGGGGGATGATGATGGAAGAGTACGTATTAGAGCTGTATAACCTGTTATATACGACAGAATGGCAAGATATTGTTTCGTTTCTAGGAATCGTATTTTGCATGAAAATTGTAATTGTATATATGGAAGAGCAAGGTATGTTCTATTCCTTCTCATCTCCGTTCGATGTGCAGCGCGAGCCGTTGCTAAACTATGCCAATGTGAATTACGAACAATTTCCTTTTGTAGTTTTCTTTATGATTCGATTTATTACAGCAATTGTAAGGAAAAAGGAAAGTGATGATGAAGAGTGCCACGCAACTTGTAAGGTAGCTAACGTTTTTTAAGCTAAATACAAGGAGGAGATTTATATGTGGTTTCGATTTCTTATGATTGGTTTCTTTTCATTAACAGCAATTTCATTAATGGGATATCAAGTGTCTGAAATTTTTCAAGCATATAGCGATACATTTTTTAACAAAAACTAATCGCATTGCTATTTGAATAATAAAGCGATAAAATCCTTCTTAAGAAGTTTTATTAAGAAGGATTTTTTTCTTTGTCTGGTCTTGCTGTGTCAAACTATTGTCACATTTACACTGTGAATAATATGTTAAAATAGTGAGGTTATGTATACATACTTGAAGGAAGAGGGAGTGACCATTTTGGTGGATCAATCAACAAATCAGAAAAGCTATGCTCCTATTGTGATAACGCTTTCTGTAATTGTAAATGCGATTATTTTATTTTTGTTCTTTGGACCTGTTGGCTATGAAGGAGAAGTACATTTTGATGTAACGATTTTACCAATGTTAAACGCGATTTTTAATAGCTTTACGTTCGTATTTTTATTAGCAGCGTTATTCTCTATCATTAAAAAGAATGTGAAAATGCATCGTGGTTTTATCCTTGCAGCATTTACGACAACTTTACTATTTTGTGTGTCGTATTTATCGTATCATTACTTAGCACCGGCAACACATTTTGGCGGAGAAGGATTCATTAAATATGTGTATTTCATCATTTTAATTACACATATTATCCTAGCAGCAATTATCGTACCACTTGCATTGTTTGCGCTTGTATTTGGTTTTACAAATCAATTAACACGTCACCGTAAAATTGTACGTTGGACGATGCCGATTTGGTTATATGTAAGTTTATCTGGTGTTATTGTTTACTTAATGATCTCACCTTATTACCAATAAAAAAATCTCAGCCTGTAGGCTGGGATTTTTTTATTAAGCAAATATTTTTGTGAAATGAAAAAAATATGGTATACAAAAGTATAGTTGCTTTTCATATAGAAGGGATGGTAAAGAAATATGCAAAATTTTGTATTTCGTAATCCAACGAAACTTATTTTCGGTAAAGGTCAATTAGAACAGTTAAAAACTGAAATTCCACAGTTCGGTAAAAAAGTTCTTCTCGTATACGGGGGAGGCAGCATTAAAAGAAACGGTATTTATGATAATGTAATTTCTATTTTAAAGGATATTAATGCAGAAGTATTTGAATTAACAGGTGTTGAACCGAATCCACGTGTATCAACTGTAAAGAAAGGGATTCAAATTTGTAAAGAGAATGGTGTTGAATTTATTTTAGCAGTTGGTGGAGGAAGTGTAATCGACTGTACGAAGGCAATTGCAGCTGGTAGTAAGTACGATGGAGATGTATGGGATATTGTAACGAAAAAAACATTTGCTAATGAGGCATTACCATTTGGTACTGTACTTACTCTTGCAGCAACAGGGTCTGAAATGAATGCAGGCTCGGTAATTACAAACTGGGAAACGAATGAAAAGTATGGATGGGGTAGCCCGGTTACTTTCCCGCAGTTTTCGATTTTAGATCCAGTTCATACTACTTCTGTACCGAAAGATCAAACAATTTACGGTATGGTAGATATTATGTCGCACGTATTAGAACAATATTTCCATCATGGAACGAATACAGAACTACAAGATCGTTATTGTGAAGCTGTTTTAAAAACAGTAATTGAGACAGCTCCTAAGCTTTTAAGTGATTTAGAAAATTATGAGCATAGAGAAACTATTTTATATTGTGGTACTATGGCGTTAAACGGCATTTTAGCAATGGGAGTAAAAGGAGATTGGGCGACTCATAATATTGAGCATGCAGTTTCTGCTGTTCATGATATACCACACGGGGGTGGCCTTGCGATTTTATTCCCGAACTGGATGAAGCATGTTGTAGAGGGAAATGTAAGTCGTTTTAAACAGTTTGCTATTCGAGTATTCAATGTAGAAACAGATGGAAAGACTGATCGAGAAATTGCGTTAGAAGGAATTCAGGCGTTACGTCAATTTTGGACTTCAATTGAGGCGCCAGTAACATTATCTGATTACGCTATTGGAGAAAATGAAATTGATTTAATGGCGGATAAAGCGATGGCGTATGGTGAATTTGGTAACTTTAAAAAATTAAATAAAGATGATGTTTTAAGTATATATAAAGCTTCTTTATAAGTGAATTTAGAAAAGAAATCTATTTGATTGTTTGATCGAATAGGTTTCTTTTTTTGCTGTTTATAAATGTTTGTGGATGTTTTTGATTATTTTTGATTGTTTATGGTTGATTTTTGTGACCGTTTTCATTATACTGTAATCAAAGAAGAGGTGAATAAAATGTTAACTCCTGAACGTCATCAAATGATATTGCAACTTGTAAAAGAACAGAAAGTTGTAAAATTACAGCAATTAGTTGAAAGAACAGAAAGCTCTGAGTCGACAATTCGCCGTGATTTAGCACAATTGGAAAAGCAAAGGTTATTAAAAAGAGTTCATGGTGGTGCCGCTGTTTTAACAGGAAAAGGGCAAGAACCAACGATGGTCGAAAAATCATCCAAAAACATTCAAATAAAACAACAAATTGCTAAGTATGCGGCTAGCGTTATTGAACAAGGTGATTGTATTTATTTAGATGCAGGAAGTACAACATTTGAAATGATTCCATTTTTAATAAATAAAGATGTTACTGTCGTTACGAATGGACTTATGCATATTGAAGCTTTAGTTGAAAATAATATTCGTGCGTATTTACTAGGCGGAATGATGAAGAGTAGGACGAAAGCTTTAATCGGTGCTATGGCACAGGAAAGTATGCAGAAGTATCGTTTTGATAAATGTTTTTTAGGTGCAAATGGTGTACATGAACAGCTTGGCTTTACAACGCCAGATCCAGAAGAAGCGCTCTTAAAACAAATGGCATTAACATTAGCAAACGAAGGATATTTCTTAATTGATGAAAGTAAGTTTTCAGAAGTTGCGTTTGCGAAAATTGCAAATGTTGAAGATGCAAATATTATTACAAACCATTTAGAAATTGATTTAGAAAAATATAAACAACAAACCAATGTAATTGAGGCTGATAAACAATGATCTATACAGTTACTTTAAACCCATCTATTGATTATGTAGTGCAAGTTTCTTCCTTTGATTTAGGAACAATAAATCGAGCGGAAAAAGATATGAAGTTTCCTGGAGGAAAAGGAATTAATGTTTCTCGTGTTCTTCAGCGTTTAGGTGTTAAAAATATAGCACTTGGATTTACTGGTGGATTTACTGGTCAATTTATTAAAGAGGTATTACAGACGGAAGGTGTAACAACAAACTTCGTCCAAGTAGATGAAGATACTCGCATTAATGTGAAAATAAAAGGGGAAGAAGAAACAGAATTAAATGGCCAAGGTCCTATTGTAACAAAAGAGCAGTTCGAACAGTTAATGAAAAAAATTGAGAGTATGCAACCTGGAGATTGTGTTGTACTTGCTGGGAGTGTACCAGTTTCTATTCCAAGTACCTTTTACGAATCAATTGCTGCGTTTGGAGCTGAAAAAGGTATTCGTGTAGTAGTAGATGCAAGTGGAAGTGCACTGCAACATGTAATTAAAAATAAGCCATTTTTAATTAAGCCAAACCACCATGAACTTGGTGAGTTGTTTGGAGTGGAGCTTTCAACAGTAGAGGACGTTTTACCTTATGGAAGAAAATTAATTGAACAAGGTGTAAAACACGTTATCGTATCGATGGCTGGAGAGGGAGCTTTATTATTTACGGCAGAAGGTATATATGAAGCGACTGTTCCAAAAGGTGTTGTAATTAATTCAGTTGGGGCCGGGGATTCTCTTGTTGCAGGGTTTGTAGGCAAATATGAACAGACAAAAGATATTGAAAAGGCATTTCAATACGGCGTTGCAACAGGGAGTGCAACAGCATTTTCAGCTGATTTATGTAAGAAGGAAAAAGTAGAAGAATTATTGTCGCAAGTAATTGTAGCTAAGCGATAGGGGGAAGCAACATATGAAAATTACAGAACTATTAAAAAGGGATACAGTCATTATGGATTTGACAGCTTCAAATAAAGAAGCTGTCATAGATGAATTAGTTGAGAAATTAAACGGGGCAAATCGTTTAAATAGTAAAACGGAATTTAAAGAAGCTATTTTAAAGCGGGAGGCCCAAAGTACGACTGGAATAGGGGAAGGTATTGCAATACCTCATGCGAAGACAAAGGCTGTTAAACAACCATCGATTTGTTTTGGTAGAAGTGTAAGCGGTATCAATTATGAGTCGCTTGACGGACAGCCAGCACACTTATTCTTTATGATTGCTGCAAGTGAAGGAGCGAATAATACTCATTTAGAAACGTTGTCTCGTTTATCGACATTATTAATGGATGAAGGATTTCGCAAGCAACTATTAGAAGCAAAGGATGAAAGTGAGCTTCTTCAACTATTTGATGAAAAAGAGAATGAAAAAGAAGAAGAGATTGAAGTCGCAAAACCAGAAGGAAATGAACCGTACGTACTTGCTGTTACAGCTTGTCCAACTGGAATCGCTCACACATATATGGCAGCGGATAGCTTAAAAGCAAAAGCGACAGAGTTAGGAATAGCGATTAAAGTTGAAACAAACGGATCAACAGGTATTAAAAACGGTTTAACGAAAGAGGATATTGAACGTGCAACAGCTATTATTGTTGCGGCGGATAAACAAGTAGAAATGAATCGTTTTGCTGGTAAACATGTCATTCAAGTGCCAGTTGCTGATGGGATTCGAAAAACGGAAAATCTGCTTAAGCGAGCTGTCAAACAAGATGCACCAATCTTTAAAGGTGTAAAAGAGGACGGGAAATCAGAAAGTATTGAGGGAGAAAAAGGATTAGGAATTTATAAGCATTTAATGAGCGGTGTAAGTAATATGCTTCCATTCGTTGTTGGTGGCGGGATTTTAATAGCGCTAGCGTTTTCGTTTGGTGGTATAAAGGCGGAAGGTCCTTTAGCTGAATTGTTCATGTCAATTGGTGGAGGAAAAACAGGTGCGTTTTTATTCCTTGTACCAATTTTAGCTGGATTTATTGCAAGTTCTATTGCTGATCGTCCTGGTTTTATGCCTGGTGTTGTAGGTGGATTTTTAGCGGCGAATGCGAATGCTGGATTTTTAGGTGGATTAATTGCTGGTTTCTTAGCTGGATATGTTGTTTTAGGGTTGAAAAGATTATTTTCAGGACTACCAGTACAATTAGAAGGAATTAAACCTGTATTGTTATATCCAGTCTTTGGATTATTGATTACAGGAGTTGTAATGCAAAAAGTAGTAATTCCGCCTGTAGTAGCATTAAATGAAATGTTGACAGGGTGGTTAAATGGTTTAAACGGTACGAATGCTATATTACTAGGTCTTATTTTAGGTGGTATGATGGCAATTGATATGGGGGGGCCAATTAATAAAGCGGCATTTACGTTTGGTATTGCTGCAATAGAAGCGCAGAATTTTGGAGTGCACTCAGCAGTTATGGCTGGTGGGATGGTACCACCACTTGCGATTGCATTCGCAACTACATTCTTTAAATCAAAGTTTACAGAAGCGGAACGTAAATCTGGTTTAACAAATTATATTATGGGAGCGTCGTTCATTACAGAAGGTGCGATTCCGTTTGCAGCTGCAGATCCGGTTCGAGTAATCGTAAGTTGTGTTGTTGGTTCAAGTATTGCAGGTGCGTTATCTATGTTATTCCAAATTACATTACCGGCACCGCATGGTGGATTATTTGTAATAGCGTTAGTAAATAAACCGTTACTATATATTTTCTCTATATTAATTGGAACAATTGTCTCGGCTGTTATGCTAGGTGTTTGGAAAAAGAAAGTTCAATAACAAATAAAAAGAGAGCAGTTTTTAGTAGCTGCTCTCTTTTTATTACAAAAAAATAGGTTAACAATTGAATATTGATGTTTTTTGGTAAAATATGTAACGAATTGTGAATTTTTTGTAACAAAAAAGTAACACTGTAATTTTTTCTGGAAAAAAGTTCTTGTGCTCTTATATGAAAAATATATGAAAACCACTGGAGATTGTATGAGAAATACATTTTATTAATATGGAAATTTATGTTACAACTCGTTAATCGTATATTACGAATGCTTTGTAATTGTGTGATTTCTAAAAATTCTAAAAAACTGTTGCTATAATGAAAATACGAAAACAAAGCAAATGGAGGCTATTCATGAAAAAATTATTAGGTATAGCAACAGCAGCAGTTTTTGGTCTTGGGATTTTTGCGGGTTCTGCTAAAGCGGAAACAATTGTAACAACAGACATATTAAATGTTAGAGAAAACCCAAATGTAGAGTCAAAGCTTGTAGGTAAAGTGTTCAGTGGGAATACACTAGATGTTATAAATACAGAAAATGGATGGACAAAAATTAAGTTGAACGGTAAGGAAGCGTTTGTAAGTGCCGATTTTACAAAGAGCACATATTATGTAACGGCGGGCGTATTAAATGTTCGTGCTGGAGCGAATACTGATTCTGAAATTTTAGGTAAACTTAATAAAAATGATGTGATTGAAACGACGAATCAAGTTCAAAATGAATGGTTACAATTCGACTACAATGGAAAAGTTGGATATGTTCACGTGCCATTTTTAACAGGAACAGCACCTGTAATCGAAAAGAAAGAGGTTGTAGCTCAAGAAGAAGCACCAGCTAGAACAAATACGCCAGTTAAAAATAATACAGTAGTTAAGAATAAAGAGTCTGTTAAGAGTAACGATTCTATTAAGAATGTAGAATCAAGTAAACCTGTGGTAAAAGAAAAACCGGCTGCAAAACCAGTTGCAAAATCTACTGAAACAAGTGCGCCTACTGGTGGTCGTGAAATTACAGTAGAAGCGACGGCATATACAGCAGATCCGAGTGAGAATGGTTCGTATGGTGGTCGTGTATTAACTGCAATGGGGCATGATTTAACAGCAAATCCAAATATGAAAGTAATTGCTGTTGATCCGAAAGTAATTCCGCTTGGATCAAAAGTATGGGTAGAAGGATATGGAGAAGCGATTGCTGGAGACACCGGTGGTGCGATTAAAGGAAATCGTATTGATGTATTAGTCGGTTCAGATGGTAGTGCTAATAGCTGGGGGCGCAAATCTGTAAAAGTGAAAGTTATACAATAGGTTATCGATATTAATATAAAAAGCGGTTGCTTAAAACTATGTAAGCAGCCGCTTTTTATAGATTATTGAAATGGATAAATAGTTTTACCTGTAATAATTTTATATGCACTGCAAAATTGCGTTTGTATATATTCTGTATTTTTATTTTCTGGATGTAATGTTGTTTCATGGAGAGTAGAATGAAAAGCCCGTAGTAAACAATTTAGGGCGAAGTATAATTCCTCTTGTGAACAATTTTGTTCTTTTGTAGAAGTGGCTAAAATGAGGTCTTTTGTCAAAGATGAAAAATTGATGGTGGATTGTTTCATAGTTAACTCATCCTCTCGAAACTATTTTTATCATGTATATGCAGAATTGGACAAACTATGTTCTTTTTTCTGTATAATTTCATGTACCGAAATGAAAGAACTTGCAATCATGCCGTTAAAATTGGTAAGATTGGGTATAATCAATAGATGGAGTATATTACATAAAGAGAGTTGAATGATATGGGAGAAGTGCAACGTGAAAAAGTTGCTGTCATCATTGGACCAACTGCTGTTGGAAAGACGAAGTTAAGTATCGATCTTGCCAAAGTGTTGAACGGTGAAATTATTAGTGGTGATTCCATGCAGATCTATCGAACGATGGATATTGGAACTGCAAAGGTAACAAAAGCAGAGATGGACGGAATTCCACATTATATGATCGATATAAAAAATCCGGAAGATTCATTTTCTGTCGCGGAATTTCAAGAACGTGTTCGCAAGCATATTCGAGAAATTACAGAACGTGGTAAATTACCAATTATAGTTGGTGGGACCGGTCTTTATATACAATCTGTTTTATTCGATTATCAGTTTACAGATGATGCTGGTGATGTGATATACCGAGAGCAAATGGAAAAGTTAGCTTTAGAACGCGGTGTGGAATATGTACATAAAAAATTGCAAGAAGTAGATCCAGAAAGTGCGGAGCGTATTCATGCAAATAATGTACGACGTGTCATTCGGGCGTTAGAAATTTTCCACACGACGGGTGAAAAAATGAGTGAACAAATTGAGAAACAAGAAAAAGAGTTACTCTATGATGTTTCATTAATTGGCTTGACAATGGATCGAGAAATGCTATACGATCGCATTAACTTACGAGTGGATTTGATGATGGAACAAGGCCTATTAGAGGAAGTAGAAGGGCTGTATAATAGAGGGATACGAGATTGTCAATCTATTCAAGCGATTGGATATAAAGAAATCTATGATTATTTTGAGAATCGAGCCTCTTTAGAAGATGCGGTGTCACAATTAAAGACGAATTCGCGTCGTTATGCAAAACGTCAATTAACGTGGTTCCGTAATAAAATGGATGTCACGTGGTTTGATGTTACAGACGGTGAAAAAACGTCAGAAATTTTACGATACATAGAAGGAAAGTTACAAGTAAAGTCGAATAATAGTAAGTAGAGAAAAAGAGGAGGATTCGACATGAAGCAATCAATCAATATTCAAGATCAGTTTTTAAATCAACTCCGTAAAGAAAATACGTTTGTTACGCTGTACTTATTAAATGGTTTCCAGCTTCGTGGACTAATTAAAGGATTTGATAATTTTACAGTCCTGCTGGAAACAGAAGGTAAGCAACAGCTTATTTATAAACATGCAATTTCCACATTTGTACCACAAAAAAATGTTTCAATTGAATTAGAATAGTAATGAATTATTGTACATAACAAAAAAAGAGCGAGTTTCCTCGCTCTTTTTTTATTTGTCATAAACAATATATGATGAAATTTAAGCGATTCTAAATACAGTAAGGCGGATGTTAGTATTTCCTGTCGCAGGGATCGTAATCTCATTAAGAGTAGATTGAACAGAAATTCTTGCACCAGCTGCTAATGTTTCGATTGTAGTAAATGAAAGTGAGTCGCCTATTAAATTTGAAGAGAAATTATCAGTTGCGACTGCTCCATTAATTGAAATTCCTACTCCGAGTGGAGCGCATCCTGGCGCAGTTGTAGAAATGGATACGCTAATTACATAAATACCACCGTTAATAACAGTAACTGTATCTGTGCCGTTGAAGATAATATTGTTTACGTTAATTGCAGTACTAAAAATAAAGTTATTAAATTGCAGTACTGTTTGCTGAATATTGTTTGTTACAACAATTGTTGCTATAGGGAAGCTAGGTCCAGTAGGCCCAGTAGGTCCGGTAGGTCCACCAGAAGGTCCAGTAGGTCCAGTAACTCCTATACCAGTAGCGCCGGTAGCACCCGTTGGTCCTTGAATGCCTTGAGGTCCAGTAGCACCCGTGTGACCTTGAACACCCTGAGGTCCAGTAGCACCTGTGGTACCTGCATCACCTGGAGGTCCAGCAGCACCAGTAGCCCCGGTAGCACCTGTTGTACCTTGATCTCCTTGAGGTCCAGTAGCACCGGTAGCACCTGTGTTACCTTGAACACCCTGAGGTCCAGTGGCACCAGTAGCACCTGTGTTACCT